>JBKPJW010000412.1:0-7963 GCA_046730875.1 Actinomycetota bacterium
CCGCAGACGACGGCATCAAAGGCAAGGATTACACGGTGCTGCTGGACGGCGCCTACACCGTCGCTGCCGGCGGCGACGGCGTGAAGTCCGACAACGACGCGGACGAGGGGCGCGGCTGGCTGCTGGTCAGCGGCGGAACGCTGACGGTGACAGCGGGCGACGACGGCGTCAAGGCCTTCAACCAGCTGACCGTCGCGGGCGGCACCGTCACGGTGGCAGAATCCGAAGAGGGCCTGGAGGCCGCCCACATCGCCGTCAGCAGTGGAACGGTGAACATTACCGCCAACGACGACGGGGTGAACGCCGCCGGCGGCAGCTCCAGCACCACCAATACCGGCGGACAAGCCGGTGGAATGGGCGGGGGCGGAATGGGCGGCGGTGACAGCGTCGGCGATTACTCCGTGGATATCAGTGGGGGCGAGGTCACCATCAACTCCGAGGGCGACGGCCTGGACTCCAACGGCAACGCCAGCATCAGCGGCGGCACCGTCGTCGTCAACGGACCCAGCAACGACGGCAACGGCGCGCTGGACGTCAACGGTGAACTGGTGGTCAGCGGAGGCACCGTAGCGGCGGCCGGAAGCGCCGGCATGGCGGTGACCCCGGGGGCGTCCTCGACGCAGTCCGGTGCCCAGGTGAGCCTCGACACCGCAGTACCGGCCGGGACCACCCTCCAGCTGGCGGACTCCAGCGGCCAGGTGGTGGCCACCTTCGTGACGGCGAAGCAGACGGCGTCGCTGGTGTTTTCTTCCGCCGCGATAACGGCCGGCGAGGAGTACACCGTCTACACCGGCGGAACAGCGCAGGTCACGGCGGGCCTGGGCGAGGGATCCCTCGACGGCGCGCAGCAGCAGGGCACTATCACCGCCGGCGAGTACACGGCGGCGCGTGGCCCCGGCGGCGGCGGACGCCGCTGAACACCACCGATGCAGTAAGCACAGCAACTCACTGAACACCCGAAAACTCACTGGTACAGCAACTAAGTGAGCACAGCAACTCAGTAAACACAGCAACTCAGTAAACACAGCAACTCAGTGAGTACAGCGGCCGGCGGAGGACCCGACGGCCGCTGTGTTCACGCTTCGATCCGGACGATCGCCGCGCCTGTTGCCACCCGATCGGCCGGACTGGGTAGACTCGGATTCAGGTTTTTCACGACTATCATCCGAAGAGGTGCTCTCCTGCTTAGAGTCATCAGCTACAACCTCCGCAAGCATGCGGCCAGCGGCGAGCTGGTCGATCTGGCCCGCGATTTTGAGATTGATGCTTTGTGCCTCCAGGAGTGCGACACGGACGATCTGCCGGATACGATCGGGAATCTGCACCTGGCAGATTCCACCAAGGGCAACCGGCTGGGCCTGGCGATCTACTACAGCATGAGCCGGTTTACGGCCTATGAAACCAAGACTTTCGCCCTCAAGAAGTCCATGCATGACCGCGTTCTCTCCCCCGCGCACGAGCGGCTCATCGGCACGCGTGTGACCGACAACGAGACCGACCACGGCCTTGTCATCGCGTCGTTCCACGCGGCGCCCCTAACGGCGTCCAACTCGCTGCGGCGGAACCAGATCCACGCCGCCCACGCCGAGCTGCTCAGCATGGGCGGCGGCCTGATGTCGCTCATGGTGGGTGACTTCAATTATCCGTTCTTCACCAAGTCCCTGACAGCGCAGATGAAGGACGCCGGGTACGACCTTTCACTCAGTGACCGCCGGACGTACACCCGATACAGGGTCTTCAAGGGGCATTTCGACTTTGCCACCTCCCAGGGGCTGGAGATCGAAAGCGTAGAGACCCTGCCCCGGGGTGCCTCCGACCACCTTCCCATCCTGATCTCGGCCGAATACGGCCAGGACAATGGCAACGGTTCGGCACCCTCGGCAAGTTAGCGGGCGTTGAAAACGTCCGCGCCGAAGCTGTTCAGGCCAGGCGCCCCGGCGTAGCCGAGACGCGGCAGGGAGAACGCGTCTTCGATGCTGGCCAGCAGGCTGAAGTGGTTGTAGTCCCGGTCCGACGTCGTGCCGCCTTTGGTGAACGGCGAGAGCACCAGCGCACCAATCCTGCCGCCGGCCGTCCCTCCGGGCAGCAGTCCTGACGGTCCCGCCGTCTTGCCCTCGGATTCATCGAAGGTGATGACCAGCATCCCGTCCTGCTTGAAGGCCGGGGAATCCATGATCGCCGGGACCTGTTGGCTCAGCCAGGTGTCGGCGGCGGCCAGTCCGCCGCGGCTTCCATCGACGCAGGGATTGTCGTGGCCGTCATTACAGAGGTTGGGCGAGATGTAGGACAGGTTCGGTGTGGTGGCCACGGACTGGAGGTCGCCGCGGAGTTCACCAAAGTCCACCACGTTGCTCTCGCATTCCGGTGACGAGGTGATGGCCTGGAAGTACACGAACGGATTATGCCTGGTTGCGTACTGGTCCCCCACCTTGGCGCCCTGGCTGGTGTCCTTCCCGCCAAGCTTCGGATGCCGGCACGGCGTCCCCATGTCCTCCATGTAGCCCTTCCACGTCTTGCCGGCCGCGCTGAGCTGCCCGGCGACAGTGGGGACCGACGCCGGATACACGCAGCCGGCGCCCTCCGCCTGCCCGAGCGGGCCCGTCCCCGTCTGCCGGAACGGGGCGTACGTGGGGCAGTCGTTGCGGGTCATGGCGTTGGATGCCTGGCCGGAGATCTGGGCCAGGTAGTTCGGGTTCGAGTTGTGGGCGATCCCGTAGTACTCCGAAAGCAGGACACCCTGGCTGCGCAGCGTCCGTGACAGGTAGGCGGCCCCGGAGCCAGCACCCCAGACTTTCTCGTAGCCCTTGTTCTCGAGATTGATCACGAACACGTGCCCGGGCTTCGACGCGGCCCCCGCGCTTCCCGGGACCGGGCTGCCGCCCGGCGGCGCGGGTTCGCACGCTGCTGCCGAGGACACCACGAGGACTGCTGCAACGAGCAGCCGCACCGCGATTCGTCGTTGAAATTTCCTGGCGTTCCGGTTCATGGATTCCGGCTTTCTGATTGACCGATCAGCCGTCGGCTCCGGTGGTTGCACTCTTTCATACGGCCTTCAGGAAAACCCGCGAAAATCCTGCAGAGTTTCTGGGAACGGGCGGCCGTCCCCGGCGTCGACGATTCAGTAACCGGAGCCGGCGTACCGTTCAGTAGCGAAAGCTGTGGTGGTAGTTTGCACTCATGGACGCACCATCGGATTCAATTCCGCTATTGGACCTCAGTACCGCCAGGGGTCCGGACCGCACGTTTGACCCGGCGTTTATTGAGGCCCTGCGCGACGCCACACACCAGGTGGGCTTCTTCCAGCTCACGGGCTACGGGGCCTCCACCGCCGAAGTGGACGACGTCTTAGATGTCACCCGGCGGTTCTTCGAGCTCCCGCTTGAGTCCAGGCTGGAGCTGGACAACCGGCTCTCGCCCCATTTCCGCGGCTACACCCGGTTGGGTCACGAAATCACGCAGGGGCGCCCGGACGCCCGCGAGCAGCTCGACTTTGGGCCCGAACGCCCCGCCGTCGAGCACTACCCGGCGGATCAGCCGTACTGGCTGATCCAGGGTCCGAACCTGCTGCCGGACCGGGCGCTGCCCGAGCTGCGCACGGTGTGCATGGCCTGGGCGGACCGCATGTCCCGGGTCGGCGCCGAACTGCTGAGCGCCATCGCCGTGTCCCTGGAACAGCCGGAGGACTACTTCGACGAAGCGTTCCGGGACGCCCCGGCCTGGATGGCTAAACTGGTCCACTACGTTGGCGGCGTCGTCGCGGATGCCGGCCCGCAGGGGGTCGGCGCCCATGCGGACTACGGCTTCGTCACGTTGTTGCTGCAGGACCAGGTCGGCGGCCTGGAGGTGCTCCCGCCGGGCAGCGACATCTGGATTCCGGTGGAGCCGACTCCGGGTGCCCTGGTGGTCAATCTCGGGGAAATGCTCGAAGTCGCCACCCAGGGGTACCTGGCGGCCACCATCCACCGTGTCGAGGCGCCGCCGCCCGGCGTCGACCGTTACACGGTGCCGTTTTTCTTCTCGCCCCGGCTCGACGCCGTCATAGCTCCCGTGCCCCTGCCGCCCGCGCTTGCGGCGCGGGCGCGCGGGATCACAGATGATCCGGACAATCCGATGCTCGCGTCCTACGGCGCCAACGTGCTCAAAGGCTGGCTCCGGGCCCATCCGGAGGTTGCCCGGATCCATCATCCTGAACTCGTCCGGACCACGGGACCGGCCTGAAAGTCACGAAATCACCGGGCGGTGTCACCGGAACTGACAAGCCGTCACCGGGCATTGCGAACCGGCCCCGGTCGGTCCGGCCGCGTCTCCGCTCAGGCTTTTCGCTGTGCGACGGCGCGGGCGAGGGAAGCCAGGCCCCTTTCGAAGTCGGCGCCGACCATCTTGTCCATATTCATGAAGAGGGCGAAGACCTTGCCGATGCCCTTGTTTTCCCCGGTCATAGTCCAGGTGACCTGAGTGCCGTTGGCTGAGGGCGCAAACGTGAATGAGGTGGGGTTGACCGCCTTGAAGGGCTTGGTGAACACCAGACGGATCTTGATGCTGCGCGGCTCGGCGCTGTCGACGATTTCCATGGTGCCGGAGCCCGCCTTGCGGTTCCCGCTCCACGCGTACCTGGCGCCGACCCCGGATTCGCTGCCGGAGTAGCTCCGTTCCATGGCAGGATCCACAGCCTCCCAGGGGGACCAGTTGGTCCATTCGTGGAAGCTGTTGACCAGCGGGAAGATGTCCTGGGCCGTGGCCGGAATGACTGCGCTGCGGGTGACTTCATAGGTTGACATGCCGTAAGCCTAGGGGGTTTCCGGCCTAAACCGGCACCTGACCTGCGGTTTCATCGCTTTTCGCCGGCGTCCGCGTCGACGCGGCCTGACCCAGCCACTACGCTCGGAAAATGGGAATCATGCGTAAAGCCCTCGCCGTCGTGATTGTCCTGATGGTCGGCCTGCTCGGCGGAGCCCCCGCGGTGCTCGCCGTGGCGCCGAGCGCCGTCGTGGTTGAAGACCGCGCCGGGGTCCTGGACCAAAGGACCCTTCTGCCGGCGGTACAGTCCACCGACTTTTACGCCCCCACCAAGGTTGCGGTCTACACGTACAACGGCACGGCCGCGGACAACCTGAACGAGGAAGTCCTGCGGTTCGCCCGCACCGAACACCCCGAATGGATCAGCGCAGACGGGCAGAAGTGGGCGGACGGGCTGTTCATCTTCGCCCTCGATCCGGTGGGCCGGCACGTCGGGACGTACATGGGTGAGGACCGGAAGGTCACCCTCGCGCAGCGCGAGGACATCCAGAACGCTTCCAAGGAGCTGCTGCGCGATGCGCAATGGACCGAGGGCACCATTGCCGGTATCCGCCGCGGCGCAGAACTGATCAACCAGCCGTGGTACCGCTCCACAGCATTCCTCGTCGCGGCGTGGGCCTCCGCGGCAGCCGCAGTCTGCGGCGCTGCAGCGTGGCTGATCGTGCGGTGGCGGACCCGGGTGTCCAGCCGGAAGGAACTCGCCCGGGGCGACGCGAGCTACGCCAATGTCAGCATGGACCTGCAGGTCACCGAGCTCAATGCCAGCACGATTCCCGGGTCGTCCCGCTATGGGAGCACAGTTCTGGAGAAACATCGCACGTTTTTGAACCGCTACAGCACCGCGGCCGAACTTTCCAACCGGGCGCACGCGTTCAGCAGCCGGGACCTGGGCCGCCGGCCCAACCTCAAACTGATCCGGAGCTACGCCGAGGCAGCGGCGGAACTCGACGCGCTGGATGACGTCATAGCCGATACCAACGCCCTGCTCAACCGGGGCTCGTCCTGGCCTGCCGCCTGGGACCGCCAGCTCGCTCCGTTCCGCAGCGATCTTGACGGTCTGGAGGAGCTGCTCAGCCAGCGCCGCGCCGAAGGAACGTCAGCGACGGCGGCGGCGCTGCGGTCCTTCCGCGATGAGAGCCGGCGCGACCTTGAGCGCTGGTCCGCGGAGCTGGCGGACGGATCGATCACGCCCGAGACGGCGCTGGACCGGCTGCGCGACGCGCGGACCCACCTCTCGGAGCTCCTGAAAAATCACGCCGACACCGTGATCGACGCGTTTGCCCGCAACAAGAAGGAAGCCGGGCTCATGCGCCGGGAAATGGAAAGCGCGCAGGCGGGAGCCGAGGCCAAATACGGCCGGGCGTACGAGCCGAGCATCCTCGGAACGGTGTACCCGTCCTACTACTTCTTCTCGGTCCCGAGCTTCAACTCCGGTTTCGACACCGGGGTCAGCAGCGTCAGCAGTGCCCGCGGCGGCGGCACTACCGGGTACGGGTCAACCGGCGGCAGCTTCTCCGGGTCCGGAAGCTCCTCGAATTTCTAGGAGCGGGTTTCCAGTCCGTCGCTGAAGGGCCGTCCTTTAGGGCCCGCTCCCGGGCTGTTCGACGACGAAATCGCCACCGGGGAAAATGATCGTCTCGTGGCCGTCGTCGAATCTGACGAGGTACGGCGGCGCACCATCGACCCCCCTCACTTCAAGGATCTGACCGTGCCGGTCCGTGGACTCGACCGTGTGCCCCCGGATGATGATGCGGTCCCCTGCGACTGCCTTCATGGCGATCACCTGCATTTCTCTCGTCGACTGCCTGTGTGCCCGAAAATCATTATGGCGCTTGGCGGCTGGGGGCGCTATGGCCTTTGGACTACGCCGCCGCGCCACGAACTCTCGATCCGCCGCACTGCACCGACAGAACGCCTTAGGAAAACCGCCAGCACAGCCCGGCAGAACAGTCGGCGAGCACAGTCCGTCAGAACAGGGCGGCGGTCACAGTCCGGGTGAGCTGCTGAATGATCGCGGTCCTGGGGCCCATATCCGAGTAGCTTTTGCCGAGGGTATAGACGACAAATACGAAGGCCCGGCCGTCCTTGACCAGGATGCTGGCGTCGTGCAGGTTTCCAAACAGCAGCCCGTACTTGTGATAAACCCCTACGCCAGGGGGAACCGCGGGCGGGATCAGCGTCTCGTAGTTGGTGTTCTGCATGTAGGACAGGAGCTGGGCGGTGTTGGGCCCGTTGAGCAGCTGGCCCGTGTAGAGCAGCTGGAGGGTCCGCGCCATCTCCGCCGGGGTCAGCAGGTTTTTCGTGCGGTCGTACGTGATCCCGATCGACGCGGCGTAGTCCGTCATGCCCCGCTGGCCGACCGCCCCCAGGATCAGCGCCCAGGAATCATTGTTGCTCTGCTGGACCATCTGACGTATCTGGGCCCCGGCCGTCGAGGCGCCGAGCCGGGCATTCAGCGAGGCGCGGCCGGTCTCCACGAGGTGGTAATAAGCGGACGCGGCGAGGATCTTGGCCGTACTGGCAGCCACAAACTTGCTCTGGTCCCCGTAACCGTGGACCACCCCGTCTGACAGATCGATCAGCGACACTCCCACCGCGTACGCGCTGTTGGCCTTGATGATCGCATTCATCTGGGCGTCCAGTTCGGGGCCGATGACCGGAACCGCGGCGGCGGCGGGAACATCGCCGGGTTTCGTGGCAGACTCCGCGATCGCGGTCGTGGCAGCGCTGGCCAGTGGGGACGCGGAAGCAGTCCCGGGAACATCAGTGGCTACGGGCGTCGCCGTCTGCGGCGCCGTCAGAGGGGACGCAACAGTGGTCCCGGAGGGCCCCGCACCGGCCGATGTGTCGGCCGGCGGTCCCGTCTGAGTCGTCACGTAGACGCCACCGGCAGCAATCAAGGCGACCACGACGGCGGCCGCAGTCACATATGCGCGCCGGGCGATGGGCCACCGTCCGGACTCGGACCCGTCGGCCCGGTGCTCGGCAGCCCTGTAATGGCGCCCCGGCTCAGGCATTCGGACCTCCGCTGGGTTCGTGTTCGAAAAAGTTCGCAGGCATCAATCTTTCCCCGGGGATGACTGACCGCGTTGAGGGCATGAATCCCCTGCATTCTTCACGTTCGCGGCGTACCGCGCAAGGGTCGGGCATAGGAACGGCCCTAATC
>JBKPJW010000413.1:0-7340 GCA_046730875.1 Actinomycetota bacterium
GTTCTGGACGTCCAGAACGGCCCCTGCTGCGAGCTAGTTGGGTTTGGCGGGGCTAGTTCAGCAGCGCGTCCACGAAGCCTTCAGCCTCGAACGGCGCGAGGTCGTCTGCGCCTTCGCCCAGGCCGATCAGCTTGACCGGGACGCCCAGGGATTTCTGGATGGCGACGACGATCCCGCCCTTGGCGGTGCCGTCCAGCTTGGTCAGGACGATCCCGGTGATGTTTACGACCTCGGAGAACACGCGGGCCTGGTTGAGTCCGTTCTGTCCTGTGGTGGCGTCCAGGACCAGCAGCACTTCATCCACCTCGGCCAGCTTTTCGATGACCCGCTTGACCTTGCTGAGCTCGTCCATCAGGCCCACCTTGTTCTGCAGGCGCCCCGCGGTGTCGATCATGACGACGTCGACTTCCTGGTCGATGCCGGCCTGGACCGCTTCGTAGGCGACCGACGCGGGGTCCGCGCCGTGGACGTCCGACTTGACGGTGGGAACGCCGACGCGCTGTCCCCAGGTGGCCAACTGCTCGGAGGCGGCGGCGCGGAAGGTGTCGGCGGCGCCGAGCAGCACGTCCTTGTCCTCGGCCACGAGCACGCGGGCGAGCTTGCCGACGGTGGTGGTCTTGCCGACGCCGTTCACGCCGACCACCAGCACGACGGCGGGCTTGTCGCCGTGGCGCTGGACGTTCAGGCTGCGGTCCATGGTGGGGTCCACAAGCTTGATGAGTTCCTCGCGCAGCAGGGCCTTGACGTGCTCGGGCGAACGCGTGCCGATCACCTTGACGCGTTCGCGGAGCGCGTCCACGAGCTGCATGGTCGGTTCGGTGCCGAGGTCGGCCAGCAGGAGGGTTTCCTCGACCTCGTCCCAGACGTTTTCGTCGATCTTGTCCGCCGAGAGCAGCGCCAGCAGCCCCTTGCCCAGGATGTTGTTGGACTTGACCAGCCGCTCGCGCAGCCGCATAAGGCGTCCGGCCACCGGCAGCGGCGTTTCCACCGGCACGGTTTCCAGGCCGGCGACGTCGTCGGGCACCTCAACCGTTGCGGGGGCGTCAAGCTCGACGGCGCCGCCCGGTGCGGCCCGGTCGGTCACCGGCCCGGGACGGTCCTCCACAAGCGTTGCGCCGCCCGGGGCCTGTACGGGGTCGTTCGCGTCACGCGTGCCGGAGTAGGTCCTGGTGCTCTTCCGGGTCTTCATGAGCACCGGAATCAGCACGCCGATGACCACCAGGACAGCGAGGATGGGCAGAATAATGGGGAGGATGTCGTTCACTCCCCTAGCTTCTCACAAACCCCAAATGGGCCGTGGCCAGCCGTTTCGCTCTGCCTGGACTCAGACCTCGGCTGCTAGACCTCAGCGCCCAGCCGCTGGCTGATCACCGTGGAGACGCCGTCGCCGCGCATCGTGACGCCGTACAGGGCGTCGGCGACTTCCATGGTGCGTTTCTGGTGCGTGATGACGATCAGCTGGCTGGATTCGCGCAGCTCTTCGAAGATGGTGATGAGCCGGCCCAGGTTGGTGTCATCGAGCGCTGCCTCGACCTCGTCCATGACGTAGAAGGGCGAGGGCCGGGCCTTGAAGATGGCCACCAGCAGCGCCACCGCCGTCAGGGAGCGCTCCCCGCCGGAGAGCAGGGAGAGCCGCTTGATTTTCTTGCCGGCCGGCCGGGCTTCGACCTCGATGCCGGTGGTGAGCATGTCCGCGGGGTCGGTCAGGACCAGCCGGCCCTCGCCGCCGGGGAACAGCCGGGCGAAGACCCGGACAAACTGCCGGGAGGTGTCTTCGAAGGCTTCGGCGAAGACCCGCTGCACGCGCTCGTCGACTTCCTTGATGATGTCCAGCAGGTCCTTGCGGCTGGACTTGAGGTCCTCGAGCTGGGTGCTGAGGAACTGGTGGCGCTCCTCGAGCGCGGCGAACTCCTCAAGCGCCAGCGGGTTGACCTTGCCGAGGGCCGCGAGGTCGCGTTCGGCGCGTTTGAGCCGCTTTTCCTGTTCCTCGCGGACGAAGGGCTTGCCTTCGGCGATCTCGCGGCCGTCCTCGTCCACGGGGGCGCGCAGGGCGGCCCACTTGTCCTCCGACTCGCCGGCCGGCACCGGGACTGGCCGGTCCGGACCGAAATCGGCCACGAGCTGGTCGGCGGTCAGCCCGAGCTCTTCCACGCTCTTGAGTTCCAGCGACTCGATCCGCAGCCGCTGCTGCGCGCGGGCGAGCTCGTCACGGTGCACGGAGTCGGTCAGTTCGGCCAGTTCGCGGGCCAGGGCGTCGTTCCCGGTCCGGACCCCGGCCAGTTCCCGTTCCAGCTCGTCCCGGCGTTCCTCAACGCTGTCCCGCTCCCGGCGGGCCAGCTCCACGGACACGTCGATGAACCCGATGATCTGTTCCACGGCGACGGCGACGGCGGCGGCCCTCCCGGCCTGGAGCCGGCGGCGGCGGGCCCGTTCCGCGGCTTCCTCACGGGCGCGGCGCTCGGTGGCCGCGGCCCGTTCCAGCGAGGCCGCGCGGTTGCGGGTGGCCGTGAGCTGTTCCTCGGCGCTGCGCAGGGCGAGGCGGGCCTCCATCTCGGCGGTGCGGGACAGCGACGCGGCCAGGGCCAGGGCGTCCCGGTGCTCCGGGGAGGGCTCCTGCTCCGTGGGTGCTTCCTGGGCCGCGGCGAGCCGTGCTGCAACCGTTTCGAGGGCAGCCTCTTCGCTGACCATGTTGGCCTCGGCTCGGGCCAGGGACGCGGCCAGGCGTTCGCTTTCCCCGACGGCGCTGCGCAACACCGCGTTCAGGTGGCCCAGGCGTTCGGCGACGGCGGCGAGTTTCGCGTCGGAGTCGTGGAGTTTCGCAAGGGCCGCGTCCGTGCGGTCCTGGGCGTCGGCGCGCCTTGCCCGCGCCGTGGCGAGGGCGAAGCGGTTGCGTTCGAGCCCGGCGGTGACGGCGGCCAGCTTCGCCGCGGCGTCGTCGACGGCTGCCTGGACTTCCAGCAGCGAGGGCGCCGTCGCGGAGCCGCCGGTCACAGTCACGGCGGTGAAGACATCCCCGGCCCGCGTCACGGCGGTGAGCTCGGGGTGCGCCGCGATCAGCTGGGCAGCCGCGTCCAGATCGTCGACGACGGCGACGCCCGCCAGCAGGGCGGCCAGCGGCACCGCACCAGCGCCCGCGCCCGGGACCGGCTCCACCAGCTCCACCAGCTCCACCAGCTCCACAGCCCAGCGTGCGCCAGGCGGAAGGGTGGCCCGTCCCCCGGGCGTAGGCCCGGCCGGGGCACCGCCCGGGGAGGCTGCCAGCAGCAGCGCGGCGCGGCCGGCGTCGTCCTCGCGCAGCAGCCGCACGGCGGCGGCAGCCGTTTCCGGATCCCTTACCACCACGGCGTCGGAGGCGGTGCCGAGGGCAGCGGCGATGGCGGGTTCGAAGCCTGCCTCCACCGTGATCATCGACGCCAGGGGCCCCAGAACCCCTGCGGCCAGGTCCCCGGAGGCCGCAGCCCCAAGCACGTGCCCGGAGCCGTCCTTGCGGTTCAGGCCGAGCTGCAGGGCGTCGCGGCGGGCCTTGAGGGCGCCGCGTTCCTGCTCCCCCTCGCGCTCGGCCGCTTCCAGTTCAGCAATCCCGGCCAGGACAGTGTCCAGGTCTGCGCTGGCGGCCTCGTAGTCGGCGTCGAGGGATTCCTCGCCGTCCTCGACACCCGCCACCTGCGATTCGAGGGCGGTGAACTCGCTCTGCGCCAGCCGGCGGCGCTCCTCGCCTGCCTTCTGCGACTCGCGGAGGCGGCCGAGCTCGGCCTGGGCCGACTCGACGCGGGACCGTGCCGCGCCGACCTGCCCCGCGAGCTTTGCCAGGCCTTCGCGCCGGTCCGCGGCGGCCCGGAGCAGGGCCGCGAGCCGCTTGTCCTCTGCGGCGGCGGCCTGTTCGGCGTCGTGCTTGGCGGCCGTCGCGGCGTCCAGTGCCCCGGTCCGGTCCAGGATCTGCCGTTCCAGCCCGGCCTGCTCGTCGCGGACGCGGGCGGCCTGCTGCTCCAGCTGGTCCGGATCGCGGCCGGAGTCCGGAACCGCGTCGGCGGCGCCCAGCAGCCGGCAACGTTCCTCGGCGAGTGAGCCGAGAGAGCGGAGCCGTTCGCGGCACGCGGAGAGGGAATACCAGTTCTCCCGCGCGGCGTTCAGCCTGGGCGTGGCCTCCGCGGCAAGCCGTTCGAGGGCCGCCTGGCGCTGCCGGCCGGCTTCAAGGTCACGCTCGACGACGCCGCGGCGCGCCTTGAGCGCCGATTCATCCGCAACGTCCTGCGCCAGCGCGGACTGCAGCTGGACGAGGTCGTCGGCCAGGAGGCGTGAGCGGGCGTCGCGGACCTCGAACTGGACGCCCTGGGCGCGCCGGGCCACTTCCGCCTGCTTGCCCAGCGGGGTCAGCTGCCGCCGGATTTCCCCGGTGAGGTCGCCGAGCCGGGACAGGTTGGCCTGCATGGCTTCAAGCTTGCGGACCGTCTTTTCCTTGCGGCGGCGGTGTTTGAGGATGCCGGCGGCCTCCTCAATGAAGCCGCGCCGGTCCTCCGGGGTGGCGTGCAGCACTTTGTCGAGCTGGCCCTGGCCGACGATGACGTGCATCTCACGGCCCAGGCCCGAATCGGAGAGCAGCTCCTGGATATCCAGCAGCCGGCAGCCTGCGCCGTTGATGGCGTATTCCGATCCGCCGGTCCGGAACAGGGTGCGCGAGATTGTTACTTCGCTGTATTCGATCGGGAGGGCGCCGTCGCTGTTGTCGATGGTCAGCGAGACGTGGGCGCGGCCCAGCGGCGGCCGGCCGGAGGTGCCCGCGAAGATCACGTCCTCCATCTTGCCGCCGCGAAGGGTTTTGGCTCCCTGTTCCCCCATGACCCAGGCCAGCGCGTCCACCACATTGGATTTGCCCGAACCGTTGGGACCCACCACGGCGGTGACGCCTGGCTCGAACTCGAAAGTCGTCGCCGAGGCGAACGATTTGAATCCCCGGACGGTCAGGCTCTTCAGGTGCAAGGTGCTTCGGTTCTCCTGCTCGGCGGACTGGGCGTGCCGTTCGACGAAAGCAAGTTTCGGCCAGCGGCGGTTGTTCGGGGCGGCCCCGGATACTTACAATCTACTGCGGTGTGGCGAGAAGTCTGCGCAGAACCCGTGCGAAACGGCGGCTGATGCCGCAGAATATGCAGGAACTGACGTGCACCGGGCATAGTTAAGCTCTTGGGCTTGTGTTTGAAGGTGCAGTCAACCGTCGGAGCGCAGGACGGACACGAACAGGGGCTTGAAATTGGTAGGGAATGCAACATTCCGGCACGAGAACACGGCCTTACTTTCTGTGAGCAGTGTCGAGGCTCCGACGATCATCAGTTCCATGGATTTCGACCGCAGGCTGGCTTTGACCCTGCGCCGGCTGAGGGTCCCCCCGAAGCTGCTCGAACGGGTAGCCGGGATCACGCACCGGCGCTGGTGGGCCCCCGGGACATCGTTCGACGACGCGGCCATCGAGGCGGGTGCAAAGGCCCTGGCCGAGTCCGGCATTGAAGCGTCCGAGATTGGCCTGCTGATCAACACCTCCGTCACGCGGCGCAACCTCGAACCGTCCGTCGCGGTGAAGATCCACCACGGCCTAAGCCTGCCGTCGTCGGCCATGAACTTCGATCTGGCCAACGCCTGCCTCGGATTCGTCAACGGCATGACGCTGGCGGCCAACATGATCGACTCCGGCCAGATCAAGTACGCGATGATCGTCAACGGCGAGGACGCCCAGGCAACGCAGGAGGCGACCCTGGCCCGGCTGCAGCGGCCCGAGACGACCCGCGAGGACTTCAACCGCGAGTTCGCCACACTGACCCTCGGCTCCGGAGCCGCTGCGGCAGTCCTGGGCCCGGCGGACCAGCACCCGGGAGCGCACCGGATCCTCGGCGGCGTGATGCGTGCGGGCACCGAACACCATGAACTGTGCGTGGGCGGCATCGACGGGATGGCCACCGACACCAAGGGCCTGCTCGACGGCGGCCTGCAGCTCGTGGTCGACGCCTGGCACGAGGCCCAGCCGGAGTGGAACTGGGGCTCGATGGACCGCTACGTCACGCACCAGGTGAGCAACGCCTATACCCAGGCCATCATTGAAGCCATCGACCTGGACCCGGATAAAGTGCCCATCACGTTCCCGCACTGGGGCAATGTGGGCCCGGCCTCCCTTCCCATGACCCTCGCCGCCGAAGCGCAGACCCTCGGAACCGGTGACCGCGTGCTGTGCATGGGCGTCGGTTCCGGCCTGAACACCGCCATGGTGGAAATCGTTTGGTAACCGCGGACTGGCCCGGCGTCGATCCCGAATGGTCGCGCGAAATCGACGTGGCATCCACCTCCGCCGCGGACAAGCCTGGAGCCGTGCGCCGCTGGCACGTGCTCGACAACGGCGCCCAACTCGCGCGCCGCGGCCTGACTCCTGCCGGGACCCTGCTGTGCGTGCACGGCAACCCGACGTGGTCCTACCTGTGGCGGACCCTGCTGGCCGCCGGCTCCGACCCCGCACATCCGTGGCGCGTGGTGGCGGTGGACCAGCTGGATATGGGCTTCTCCGAGCGCACCGGCACGTTCCGCCGCCTCGCGGACCGGATCAACGATCTGGGCGACCTCACCGCCGCGCTCGGGCTCAGCGGGCCGGTGGTCACCGTCGGCCACGACTGGGGCGGGGTGATCAGCCTCGGCTGGGCCGTGGCGCATCCGCAGCAGCTCGCCGGGGTCGTGCTGACCAACACCGCCGTGCACCAGCCCTCCGCCTCCGGTATCCCGCCGGCGCTGCGGCTGGCCCTGCACCCGGCCGTTCACCGCTGGGGAACGACGACGTCGGACACCTTCCTGCGGGTGACACATTCCCTGGCCCGCCCGCCGCTGGCCCCGGATGTCCGCAGCGCCTTCATGGCCCCCTACCGCGGCGCCGACCGCCGCGCCGGTGTGGGGAACTTTGTCGCGGACATTCCCGCCGACGCGTCCCATCCCAGCTTCCCGGAGCTCAGCCGCGTCGCCGAGGGGCTGCGCGGGCTGAGCGTGCCGGCCCTGATGCTCTGGGGCCCGCGGGATCCGATCTTTTCCGACCGGTATCTCAAGGACCTCATCGGCCGGCTGCCGCAGGCGCGAGTGCACCGCTTCGAGGGTGCCGGCCATCTGGTCGCGGAGGACCGGGACATCGCCGCTCCCGTCTTTGACTGGCTTGCCGATAACGTCCGAAACAGCGGAGCCGGCCTCCGGCGGACGGACGCCCCCGCCGACGCCCCGACGCCGGACGGCGCCGGGCCCCTGGAGCCCGGCACCAAGGCCCCGCCCCTGTGGGCGCCGCTCACCGCGCTGGCGGCAGGACCCGCCGACGGGGATACCGC
>JBKPJW010000414.1:0-5874 GCA_046730875.1 Actinomycetota bacterium
GCCCTGCAGGCCGCGCTCGGTACCGACAAGGCCGACGTCACCCAGGGCCAGCGGAACCTCGAGACCGCCGTCAGCTCACTGGACAGCGTGAAGAACATTTCGTTCATCGCCTTCGCCGCCGCCCTGGGCACGGCTGGCCTGATCATCCTGCTGATCATGGTCATGCTGGTTCGGGAGCGCCGCCGCGAAATCGGTGTCCTGAAGGCCATCGGCGCGCCCAACCGCACCATCGGCCTCCAGTTTGTGCTCGAGGGCCTCGTGCTGGTGGCCCTGGGCAGCGTGGTCGGCGCCGCCGTCGGCTCCCTTGCCAGCGGCAGCATCGCCAGCGCCCTGATCAGTTACAGCAGCAGCACAACGGCGACCGCACAGCGCGGCGGCCCCGGCGGCTTTGCCGGTGGCGGCCAGGGCGGGCCCCTGGGCGGCGCCAGCCAGCTGCTGACCTCCGTGACGGCAAGCGCCTCCCCCGGCGTCATCGCCGCGGGCATCGCCGCAGTCTTCGGCGTCGCCATCGTCGGAGCCCTCGTCCCGGCCCTGCTCACCGCCCGCATCCGTCCCATCGAAGTCCTCCGAGGAGAATAGCCATGATCGAAGTCAAGAACCTGGTCCGCACATTCAAGTCCGGCGACCGGACCATCAAGCCCGTCAACGACGTCAGCTTCGAACTCGAACAGGGCACGCTCGCCTCGATCGTGGGCAAGAGCGGCAGCGGCAAGAGCACTCTGCTGTCTCTGCTCGGCGCGCTGGACAAGCCCACCAGCGGCGATGTGGTGGTCAACGGCGTGAGCCTGGCCAGCATGCCGGACGGAAAGCTGACCAACTACCGGCGGCGGGACATCGGCTTCGTGTTCCAGCAGTTCAACCTGATCCCGAATCTCTCCGCCGTGGACAACGTGATGCTGCCGATGGAGTTTGCCGGGATGCGCAAGGCCGCCCGGCTGGAGCGTGCCAGGCAGCTGCTCGAACAGGTCCAGCTCGACCCGGACAAGCACGTGCGGCGCATCAACCGGCTCTCCGGCGGCGAGCAGCAGCGCGTGGCGATCGCCCGGGCGCTGGCCAACGAGCCCAAGCTGATCCTCGCCGATGAACCCACCGGCAACCTGGACGAGCAGACCGGTGAGCACATCATCGAGCTGCTCAGCGCCCTCAGCCGGGACCACAACACCACCATCCTCGTGGTTACCCACGACCGCACCCTGGCCAACAAGACGGACCGGCGATTCCGGCTCCAGCTGGGACGCCTCACCGAGGATACGGTCCGGCCGACCCGTGAGACGGCGTCCCTGACCGCCTGAGTCGGGAGCTGAGCCTGGCGCGGAGTCCGGCGCTAAGTCCGGCCGGCCCGGAGTCCGGCGCGGAGTCCGGCGCTGATCCGGGCCGGCGCCCGGCCGGCGCCGCCGGAGTTGCGGGCGGTCTTTGGGGGCCGCCCGCAGCTCCTGCAGTGAGAGGATTGCTGCATGACTGCCCTCATCGCGAAGCCGTGGCTGTTCAGCCAGCCGGACCAGGATCCCCGCACAGCCACCGGCGCCAGGCTGCGCTGGGGAATCATCGCCACCGGCGGGATCGCCGCGGCGCTCACCCGCGATCTTGAACTTCTCGCGGATGCGGAACTGTACGCCGTCAGCTCGCGCACCCAGGCGGCGGCCGATGCGTTCGCGGCCGACTACGGCTTTGTCCACGCCTACGGTGACCGGGACGGCGTCACCGGTTATGACCGCCTGCTGGCGGACGACGGCGTCGACGTCGTCTACGTCGCGACGCCGCACGCCCACCACCACCAAATAGCCCTGGCCGCGCTGAATGCCGGCAAGCACGTGCTGTGCGAGAAGGCCCTCACGGTCAACGCCCGGGAAGCCGGCGAGCTCATTGCGGCAGCCCGGGCCAACGGCCTGTTCCTGATGGAGGCGGTGTGGAGCCGGTTCCTGCCCAGCATGCAGCGGGCGTTCGAGATCGCGGCCTCGGGCGAGATCGGTGCGGTCAAGTGGGTCGGCGCCGATCTCGGCTTCCCGGCACCGTACTCCCCTGCCTCCCGGCTCTGGGCGCCGAAGGAAGGCGGCGGCGCGCTGCTGGACCTGACGGTGTATCCGCTGCTCTGGGCCCTCGGCACCCTGGGGTTCCCGCAGACAGTCAGCGCCACCGGCTGGCTCAATGACGACGGCGTGGATGCCCAGAACGCCCTGACGCTGGGCTACCACCACGGCGCGCAGGCCCAGCTGACCTCGTCGCTGCTGGCACACGGACCCCGCACCGCCACCGTGGCCGGCAGCGAGGGCTTCCTCCAGACGTCCGGTTCCATCAACAACCCCAAGGAACTGCTGGTCAGGATCGGCTTCGACGATCCCCGCACCGAACAGTTCGCGGTAGTCGGGCGAGGCTACACGTACGAACTCCGGGAGGTCACGCGGTGCATCCAGCACGGACTCACCGAGAGCCCGGTCATGCCGCTGGAGGACTCCCTGAACACCATGCGGCTTTTCGACGGCGTACGCGCCCAGCTCGGAGTGAGCTACCCCAACGACGCCCACTGACCGCGGCCGGAAGGCAGCAGCCCCGGCAGGTTCCAAGTGTCTCGTTATGCGCACGGTTTCGGTTTCACTCTAGACTCTCCTGTTGCAGCCGACTTACCCTGTAGGCATTCGTCTAATCGTCCCGGAGCGGGGGTGCGCGCATGGATCCGTCAGCAGCGTCCTCCCGCGCGGGCCGCGCTCTCCGACCGCTGCGCCACGTGTTGTTGGCCGCGGTGGCCGGCACCGCGTGGCTGACGCTTTCGGCCGCGGCTTCCTACGCCGCC
Organism: Actinomycetota bacterium; assembly: GCA_046730875.1. GTDB lineage: Bacteria > Actinomycetota > Actinomycetes > Actinomycetales > Micrococcaceae > Arthrobacter. The sequence goes on from JBKPJW010000414.1 coordinate 2,789, forward strand.
GACGCCTGCTCGCCCTATGGGCCGGCCAAGGACGCGGCTAAGGCTGTGGCCGCCTCCGAGTGCACGGACTCCGACGACTTCCCTGTTCCCTCCCTCGACGGCGCCCCGGTGTCCCTGGACATTGCTGCGGCCCCGGCGGGCACGTGGACGCCGGGCAGCGTCCCGGGCAAGGCCACGGGAGTCCGGCCGGCGCAGGCGACACTCGCTGCACCGGCCGCTGCAGACAAACCTTCAGCGCCCACCGTTACCGACAAACCTGCTGCGCCTGCCGCTGCGGACAAACCCGCTGGGCCGCCCGCAGCGAACGCTGGCGTGGCCCCCGCGGTTCCTGACGTCCCACCGCCCGCCACGACGGTTCCGGAGGCGCCCCGCCCCGTCCCGACGGTACCTGAGCCGTCACTCCCCGCACCAGCAGTCACGCCGCCCTCCACCGGGCCCACGGATGACCCCGGCGCGGTTCCGCCGGTCGACCTCGGCCTTTCGGATGTGGATCCTGCAGCTCCCGGTACGGATCCCACCGTCCCGGCCGCCCCCGGCGTGACTCCGCCGGTCATCGACCACGAGTCCCCGGACCCCGGCGTGGCTACGCCAGTGATCGACCCCGCGGCTCCTAATCCCGGTCAGACCGGCCCGCTGCCCGATGATCCCGCACCTGCGCCCACCGACGTCGTTCCCGGCGACGTTTCAGCGGTGCCCCCGGCGGCTGCGCCGGCAGCGAGCGACAAAGCATCCGAGACGGCGACTGCCAAGGTTCCAAAGACCAAGACACCCAGAGAGCCGAAAGAGCCCAAAGAACCGACAGCCAAGGCGGCATCACCGGAACAATCCGCGGCTGCCCCCGCTGGTCCCCAGGTGGCCGGTCCCCCGAAGACTTACCGCCCCTCGATTGCCCCTGTCACCTATGCGGCATTCCTGAGGCCTCAACCGGCTGCAGCGGCACCTGTCCAGGCTGGCTCTGCCCCCGCCCCCGAGGCGCCTGCCGGAACAGGTGGACCACCGGCCCCTGCCGGCAATCCGGGTCCGAGCCCCTGGCCCGGGGGCACGGGCCTGCCCGCGGCTGACGCGGTCCCGGCTGCTCCGGGCTCGGGGTCCGGCAACGGGCAGTCCGCCAATGGCCCCGCCGGGACGGCGGCATGGTTGTCCGGCCTGTACTTCTACGTGCCCGCCATGGGGGCCGACCCCATCGGCGGTCCGCTCCAGCACGCCTACGCTGCCGACAGCGCCGATCCCGGTTCTTCTCCTGACTAGTCGGGCCGTCTCTGCCTCCACAGAGCACGGCCCGTCGGGCTGCCTTTGCCGCCCGTTCACAGTCACCCAGGAGATTTTCCCATGGACACGACCGTCCACTGCCGGGTTTCCGGCACCCCAATTCCCAACCGGCTGATCCCGTCAGCGCCGCCCGCGCCAGGAACGTCTCTATCCGCGTCCATGTACAGACCGGCACGAAACGGACGACGCGTTCCGGCTCACCCTGAGCGTTCCGCTCCGCATCCCCGCCCTCGGTGCAAACCCCGCCCGCCTTAACGCATCCCGCCGCTCCCGATGACGTCCTGAAACCGCCGGAGCGAGGTCGTTGGGTCCGCTGGGGGACCGAACGGCACGCACTGGCTCCGGCGGCAGGACGTCGTCGGCTAAGCGATCGGTCGAAATACGCTCCAATGCCGGGATCGGCGCTCTGTCGCCGCCCGGACAGAACAGAATCGGACATCAGTACCCTTATCATTCTTTAGGAGCGCCGCTGGGGCGCATGGAAGGTACGGGGACATCGTGAATAGTTCTCCCAACAGCGTCGCAGCGGAGCCCCTGGGCGGCCGCTATCAACTGGGGGATGTGATTGGCCGGGGAGGCATGGCATCGGTCTACACCGCCAAGGACCTGAACCTGGGCCGGGACGTTGCACTGAAACTCTTCGCTCCTCAGGCGGCCGATCCTGACGAGCTGCAGCGCCAGGAGGCCGAGATCAAGCTGTTGGCCACCCTGAACCACCCGGGTCTGGTCACGCTGTTCGACGCCGGGACGGACGCCCGGATTCCCGACGAGCCCCGGCCCTTCCTGACCATGGAACTCGTGGACGGCCAGGACCTGCGGACGCGGATCCGTCACAGCCCACTGCCGCTGGACGAATTGGCTGTGGTCGGCGCAGGTGTGGCCGACGCCCTCGCTTACGTCCACGGCCTCGGCATCGTCCACCGGGACGTCAAACCGGCCAACATCCTCCTGGTGCCGGTCCGGCCGGGAGAGCCGCTTCGGCCCAAACTGACGGACTTCGGCATCGCCCGGATCATCGACGGGACCCGGATTACGGCCACGGGGACCATGGTAGGGACGGCCGCCTATCTCAGCCCGGAACAGGCCCGTGGCGCCGACCTCGGACCGGCGAGCGACATCTACTCCCTGGGCCTGGTTCTTCTGGAATGCCTGAAGGGCGAAGTGGAGTACCCGGGCAGCGCCGTCGAATCCGCCGTCGCCCGCTTGCACCGGGCGCCCGCCATTCCGGACACCGTCCCCGCCGAGTGGGCCCGGCTCATCCGGGCCATGACAGCCCTCGAACCGTTGGACCGCCCCTCGGCTGCCGAACTTGAGGCATCCTTGCGCCATGGCCTCGTTTCCCCGGAATCCCTGCCGGGGCCCGTCGAAGCGGAACGCACTCGAATCCTCCCTGCCCCGCCGGCTGTACCGCCCCGCCAACCCGGGCACGGAGCAGCAGCCGGGGCGGGAGCTGCAGACGGAACGGGAGCACGCCGGCTGAACCGGTCCGGCCCGGCAACCGTGCCGCCGCGCCCACGCCGCCGCCCCTCACTGTCCCGTGGAACCGGATGGTTCCTCCGGGCCCGGCTTCGCACCCGCCTGGCGGTGCTTCTCGGAGTGCTCGCAGTCCTTGCCGTCGGGGCGGCGATCGCGGTCGCGCTGTCCGCTCCCGCGTCTTCCGACGTCGTCCCCTACCCCACCGTCACGGGGCCGCTCGGCGATCACCTGAAAGATCTCCAGACGAGCGTGGAACCATGAGCGCTCTGCTAACCACCGGCAGGGATGCCACCGGCTCCAGTTCTCCGCGCCACAGGCCTGGACTCCTCGCGGGTGTGCTG
>JBKPJW010000415.1:0-1570 GCA_046730875.1 Actinomycetota bacterium
GGTGATGATGATGTCCACATCACGGGCCTGCTCGGTGTAAATCTCGGCAGCCCGGGCGTTATACGCCTCAGAGGTGGCCCTCGCGTACCCGTCCGTGGACTTCATCTCCTCCTCCACCTCAACCTTGAGGTAAGTCCCGCCGATCGACTTCACCTGGTCAGCAACCTCCGGCCGCGGGTCCGTCGCCCGCACAATCGCCCCCAGACTGCTGGCCGCACCGATCGCCGCCAACCCCGCAACACCGGCACCGGCCACCAGGACCTTCGCCGGCGGAACCTTGCCCGCCGCCGTCACCTGGCCGGTGAAGAACCGGCCGAACTCGTGCGCGGCCTCAATCACCGCCCGGTAGCCGGCAATGTTCGCCATCGAACTGAGCACATCCATCGACTGCGCCCGCGAAATCCGCGGCACCGCATCCAACGCCAGCGCCGTGATTGGACGCGCCGCCAGCGCCTCTACCAAATCCGGGCGCAGACCCGGGCTCAGCGAACCGATCAGCGTCGCACCCTCGGTGAGACGGGCGATCTCCTCTTCAGCGGGTGGATTGATCCGCAGCACCACCTCACTGCCCCACGCCTCGTCGGCGCCGACGATCAGGGCACCTGCGGCAGCGTAGTCCTCATCGCGGAAGGACGAGGACTCCCCCGCACCCTTCTCGACCACAACCTCGTAACCCAACCCCAACAACTGCCTCACGGTGACAGGCGTCGCCGCCACCCGTGTTTCTTGGCCTAACTCGGCCACAATTCCAATACGTGTCACGTTTCTCCTTTTAAATGTTCCCCAGTTATGACCCACGGGCCGGGCTAGCGCGCGTAGGGGTCTGCGATGCCGATGTATTGGGTGGTGGTGTATTCGGCGATGCCTTCGGTTCCGCCTTCGCGGCCGAGGCCTGATTGTTTGACGCCGCCGAAGGGTGCGGCGGCGTTGGAGATGATGCCGGCGTTGAAGCCGACCATGCCGAATTCGATTTGCTCGGCGACGCGGAGGAGGCGGTTGAAGTCGCGGCTGTAGAGGTAGGACGCCAGGCCGTATTCGGTGTTGTTGGCGAGGGTGATGGCTTCTTGCTCGGTGGTGAAGGTGGTGATGGGTGCGACGGGCCCGAAGATTTCCTGGCCGAGGATCGCGGCGTTGTTGGGGACGTTGGCCAGGACGGTGGGCTGGTAGAAGTAGCCGGGCCCGTCTACGGGTGCCCCGCCGGTGACGGCCGTTGCTCCGGCGTCGACGGCGTCGGTGACCAGGGTGTGGACGTCGTCGCGGGCGCCGGCGTCGATGAGCGGGCCGACCTTCGTGGCGGAGTCGGTGCCGCGGCCGGTGGGCAGAGCCTTCATAGCCGCGGCGAATTTGGCGGTGAACTCCTCGGCGACGGTTTCGTGGACGAGGAAGCGGTTGGCGGCGGTGCAGGCCTCGCCCATGTTCCGCATCTTCGCGGCCATGGCGCCCTCGACGGCGGCGTCGAGGTCTGCGTCTTCGAACACGATGAAGGGGGCGTTTCCGCCGAGCTCCATGGAGGTTCGCAGGACGTTTTGGGAGGCGTCGGCCATGAGGCGTTTGCCGACCGGGGTGGAGC
>JBKPJW010000416.1:0-8670 GCA_046730875.1 Actinomycetota bacterium
TTCCTGGCCATGCTCGGCGAACTGGACATGCTGCTGATCATGACCGTGGAGCCGGGCTTCGGCGGCCAGGAGTTCCTCGACCTGACGCTGCCGAAAATCCGGAGTGCCCGGGCTGCCATCGACGGCTCGGGCCTGAAGGTCGCACTGCAGGTCGACGGCGGCATCACCGAGGAGACAATCGTCCGGGCCGCCGAGGCCGGAGCGGACGTCTTCGTCGCCGGATCGGCCGTGTACGGCGCGGCGGACCCGGCGGACGCGATCGAACGGCTCCGCGCGGCCGGCCGCCGCTGAAAACGCCGCTGTTCCGGCAGGGAACTGTCACAAAGATGACTCAGACCGTAACGTGCAGCCCCGGGAATACCCGGAGACCGGCCCGGGTTGTGTCAGAATAACAACACACATACGTGCTCCGGGGTCGGTGTAAGTCCGAACCGGCGGTGACAGTCCGCGACCCGCGCGCCAGCGACCTTCCTCGGAAGGGATGCCGGCAAACGGTTGAATCGGTGAAATTCCGATACCGACAGTTAAAGTCTGGATGAGAGAAGCACGTACAGCTGTTACTGCGGCGCCCGATGGCGCCGCATAACTGTGCTGTCGTATACCCCCGGAGCCATCGCGGTTCTTGAGGGAAGGAACGACACACATATGGACTTTCTGCGATGGCTCTTCGAAGCACAGATCCCCGTGGGCGGATCTGTCCTGATTCTTCGCGAAGTGCTTGGCAACATTTTTGGGCTGGCCAGCGCCGTGGGCGGCATGCGCCGCCGGGTCTGGGCCTGGCCCGTCGGCATCGCCGGCAATCTGCTGCTCCTGACCGTCTTCCTCGGCAACGTCTTCGGCTCGGCCACGCCAGCCATCCTGTGGGGCCAGGCCGGACGACAGGTCATGTTCATCGGCGTCGCCCTTTACGGCTGGTACCGCTGGCGGCAGGCCGCTCAGACGAGCAGCGCCGCGACAGCCATCGCCCCGCGCTGGGCCAGCAACAAAACCCGGCTGCTCCTGGCGGGATCGCTTGTGGCCGGCACCATGGCGCTGACCCCGGTGTTCGATTCCCTCGGCTCCTACCCGCCCGTCTGGGCGGACGCCTGGACCTTCATGGGTTCCCTGCTCGCCACGTACGGAATGGCGCGCGGCTGGACGGAGTTCTGGCTCATCTGGGTCGCGGTCGACATCGTCGGAGTTCCCCTGCTCTTCAGCGCCGGGTACTTCGCCAGCGCCTTCATGTACCTGTTCTACGGCTTCTTCACCCTGACCGGGTTCTTTGTCTGGTGGCGCGCGACCAGGGTGCTGCGCGCTGCTGAACAGCTCGCAGCCCGGTCGGCAGCTCCCGATTTGGCGGTCAAAGCATGAGCGGCGGGCACCTTGCCGTGACGGCCGCCTTCGCCGTGTCTGACGCCGGAGCCCCGTTCACCGCAGGTGAAAGTGCCGCAGCCCCGTTCACCGCAGCTGAAAATGCCGCAATGCAGGCTGCCATCGCCGCTGCGGGCCAGGGCCCGCGGGGCGCCAACCCGCTCGTGGGCGCCGTCGTCATTGGAACCGACGGCACGACTCTTGCTACCGGGTACCACCGCGGAGCCGGAACTGCCCACGCCGAAGCGGACGCCATCGCCCAGGCGAACGCGGCAGGCCTGGATCTTCGCGGCGCTGCGATCGTGGTGACCCTGGAACCCTGCAACCATATCGGCCGGACCGGTCCCTGCGCCCAGGCGATCATCGATGCCGGCATCACCGACGTCGTCTACGCCATCGATGACCCCCACGATCCGGCCGCCGGCGGGGCCTTGACGCTCCGCGCGGCGGGTGTCCGGGTCCGCTCCGGACTGGCCGCCGACGCCGCACTGGAGCTGAACCGGCGCTGGTTCGATGCCGTCGCGGCCAAGCGGCCGTTTGTCACCCTGCACATCGCGCAGACCCTCGACAGCCGCATCGCGGCCAGCGACGGCACCAGCCAGTGGATTTCCAGCCCGGAATCGCTCGCCGACAACCACGCCCTGCGGGGCCGGATCGATGCCATCCTGGTGGGCACCCAGACGGTGCTCGTCGACAACCCCCGGCTGACGGCCCGCAACGCCGACGGCGAACCGGCCGGCAATCAGCCGCTGCGCGCCGTCATGGGCCACCGGGCCATTCCGGATGACGCCGCCATTCACGGTGCGGACGGCAACGTAGTGCACCTGGCCACGCGCGATCCACGCGAGGCCCTGGACCAGCTGTTCGCCAGGGGCGTCCGCCACCTCATGGTGGAAGGCGGCTCACGGGTCCTCAGCGCCTTCCTCGCCGCCGGCCTCGTCGATGAACTCATCGTTTATCTGGCACCGACACTGCTCGGCTCGGGCACGGCCGCCCTGGGCGACCTTGGCATCACCACCCTGGCCGACGCCCAGCGCTGGGAGTGGGATCCGGCGTCGGGCGGTGCCGTCCAGACCCTCGGCCGCGACCTGCGGCTGCATCTTCGCCCGGCCGCACAGCCTACACAGGCCGGCCAGGCCGCTACCTCTACTTCAACCGATACAACCCCGCACCGCACCGGCGCGGACACCGCCGCAGGAGGCAATTGATGTTTACCGGAATTATCGCCGAGCAGGGGAAAGTGCTGTCCGTTGAGCGCAACGGCGACATCAGCGCCACCGTTCGGCTCCACGCGCCCGGCACCACCGAGGGCCTAGCACTGGGCGGCTCCATCGCCGTCAACGGCGTCTGCCTCACGGCCACACAGATCGAAGGCAGGGACTTCAGCGTCGACGTCATGGGCGAGACCCTTCACCGCAGCACCATCGGAGAACTCGCTGCCGGTGATCCCGTCAACCTGGAGCGCTGCGTGCCCGCCGGGGGACGGCTGGACGGCCACGTTGTCCAGGGACACGTCGACGGCGTCGGGCAGCTTCTGGAGCGCGAGGGGCTCGGCAACTGGGACCGGCTCCGATTCGGCGTGCCCGCCGGACTCGCCCGGTACATCGCCGAAAAGGGTTCCATCGCCGTCGACGGCGTCTCCCTCACCGTCACCGCCGTCAGCCCGGCCAACGATCCCGCGCCCTGGTTTGAAGTCGGGCTGATCCCCACCACCCTGGCGGAGACGGGCCTGGGCCAGAAGCCCCTCGGCGGCCACGTCAACCTCGAAGTCGACGTCCTGGCGAAGTACACCGAGCGCCTGCTGTCCTTTACCGGCGGAGCGGCACCCGCCGCGCCCGCCTCGGTGATCGAAGAATCCCCCCTCACGAACGGAGCAGCGAAATGAGCCGCGTCAAGGAACAGCCCGCCCAGAACCTGGCTGAGCAGCTCCGCGCAGCGGGCACAGCCGCCACTTCGGACTCCGCAGCTGCAGGCTCCGCCCGCGTCGGCCTCGACCCGATCGAGGACGCCATTAGCGCCATGGCGGCGGGGCGTCCCGTGCTGGTGGTGGACAACGAAGACCGCGAGAACGAAGGCGACATCATCTTCGCCGCCGAGCACGCGACGCCGGCGCTGATGGGCTGGACAGTCCGCTACAGCTCCGGAGTCATTTGTGTACCGCTCGACGAGGAACGGGCCGATGCCCTGGCGCTGCCGCAGATGGTGGCTGTCAACGAAGACGCCAAGGGCACCGCCTACACCGTTTCCTGCGACGCCGCAGTGGGCGTCAGCACCGGAATATCTGCCACAGACCGTGCCCTGACCGCCCGGGTCCTGGCCGACCCGCAGAGCCAGCCGAACTCACTGACCCGTCCCGGGCATGTTTTTCCACTCCGCGCCGTTAAGGGGGGAGTGCGGGAACGTCCAGGCCACACCGAGGCGGCCGTGGACCTGTGCCGGCTGGCCGGCCTGGAACCCGTGGGAGTGATAGCAGAGGTTGTGTACGACAACGGAGAAATGATGCGGCTGGACGGACTGCGCGGCTTCGCCATTGAGCATGGCTGCCCCCTGATCTCGATTGCGGATCTGGTGGCCTACCTCGAAGCGGGGCAGCACGGCCACGCAGCGGAACCCGTCTGATGGAGGAGAAAAAAGTGACGACTTCGAAGACTCGAGAAGAGATGGCAATGACGCCTAAGCCGCACCCGGTTAGCGCGGGCCCCATCGTCCAACTGCCCACCGCGTTTGGTAATTTCGTGGCGCAGGCCTGGACCGATCTGGCCACCGGCGCCGAACACCTGGCGGTCAGTTCACCGATGGCCCCGGTTGAGGGCAAAGCCCCGCTGGTCCGCCTCCATTCGGAGTGCCTCACCGGTGATGTCTTCGGCTCCTACCGCTGCGACTGCGGCGAACAACTCGCCTACGCCCTTGAGCTGATCAACGAACTCGGCGGCACGCTGCTCTATCTCCGCGGCCAGGAGGGCCGCGGGATCGGCCTGGCGAACAAGATCAAGGCCTACGCCCTGCAGGAGGCCGGGTTTGACACCGTGGAGGCCAACGAGCAGCTGGGACTGCCCGTCGACGGGCGCTGCTACAAGGCCGCGGCCCAGATCCTCGCGGAGATGGGCCTGCACGAGATCAGGCTCCTGAGCAATAACCCGGACAAGCAGGACCGGCTCGCCCAGGCAGGCGTCAGAGTAGTGGAAATGGTCCCCACCGAAGTTCCGTCCCGGGAGCAGAACATCCGCTACCTGCAGACAAAGAAGGACCGGATGGACCATCGCCTGGTCCTGGACGTTGAACCCGCGCCGGCCACCGGCCTGGCCGGCTTCGATCCCGACCGCGACTGACCGGGCGACCTCCGGGTCGGGCCACCGGCAATACGCCGCCCGGATCGCCCGTCCCGCCCGACCCGCCCGGCAGGGCGGCGTCGAGCGGACCAGCCAGCGAACAACCAGCAGAACTAACAGCAGACCCAACAGCAAGGAATACCCATGAGCGGCCACGGCGCCCCCCAGATCGACCTCAGCACCTTCAAGCCGGAGGAAACTTCGCAGCTCAAGCTGGCCATCGTGGCCGCGAGCTGGCACACGCAGATCATGGACGGACTCCTCGACGGCGCCCTGCGCGCCGCCAAGGATGCCGGCATCGCTGAGCCGACCGTCCTGCGGGTGCCCGGCACCTTTGAGCTCCCGGTCGCCGCAGCCCGCCTGGCACAGCACTTCGACGCCGTCGTGGCGCTCGGCGTCGTCATTCGCGGCGGAACCCCGCACTTCGAATATGTCTGCGAGGCAGCCACCCTGGGCCTGACCGAGGTCAGCGTGCGCACCGGTGTCCCCGTGGGCTTCGGCGTGCTGACCTGCGATACCGAACAGCAGGGCATCGATCGCGCCGGGCTGCCCGGATCCACGGAGGACAAGGGACACGAGGCCGTGACGGCCGCACTGGCCACGGCAGTGACCCTCAAGCAGTTCCGCTGAGTCCGCACGCTGCACCCCCCGGCCGGTGCGGGCGCTACCCAGAAAGCCCCCACCGGCTGTGTATTAGCTCACAACCTGTCCGTCATGCAACGGCCCGGCGGGCTTTCCCGCGCCGGGAGCAAGTAGTCTTGGGGCGTGAAGAATTTCGAGTCGCTGTTCGCAGAACTGAGTGAAAAGGCAGCCGTCCGCCCGGAAGGCTCCCGCACCGTCGCCGAACTGGATTCCGGAGTCCACGGCATTGGCAAGAAGGTCGTGGAGGAAGCAGCCGAGGTCTGGATGGCTGCAGAGTATGAATCCGATGAAGCCGCCGCTGAGGAAATTTCCCAGCTGCTGTACCACCTGCAGGTTCTGATGCTCGCCAAAGGACTCACCCTGGAAGACGTCTACAAGCATCTCTAGCCGCGCCCGCACCGGACGAACGCCGCAACTTCCCGCGGCACCGGCGTGCACCGCGTGGCCGCTGTGCCTGACCAGATCCTTCCGAACCCAAGAGAGACTTTCCAATGCTTAGAGTTGCCGTCCCGAACAAGGGATCCCTGTCCGAAGCCGCCTCGGCCATGCTCGCCGAGGCGGGCTACCGCCAGCGCCGGGACACCCGCGAGCTCGTCATGATGGACCCGGACAACGATATTGAGTTCTTCTTCCTGCGCCCCCGCGACATTGCCGTCTATGTCGGCCAGGGAACGCTCGACGTCGGCATCACCGGCCGCGACCTGCTGCTTGACGCGGAGGTCGAGGCCGAGGAACTGATGCCGCTGGGCTTCGCCGCCTCCACCTTCCGGTTCGCCGGCCCGGTGGGCGATTTCACAAAGGTCGAGGAGCTGGAAGGCAAGCGCCTCGCCACGAGCTACGACGGCCTCCTGCGCGGCTACCTCGCCGAACGCGGCGTCAACGCCAAAGTCGTGCGCCTCGACGGTGCCGTGGAATCCTCGGTCCGCCTCGGCGTCGCTGACGCGATCGCCGACGTTGTCGAAACCGGCAACACCCTCAAGGCCGCCGGCATGGAGATTTTCGGCGAGCCGATCCTGAAGTCCGAGGCCGTCCTCATCCGCCGCACCGGTCAAGGCGGCGTGGCCAACGGGACCGCGAAGGAGATCGACGTCCTGATCCGCCGGCTCCAGGGCGTCCTCGTGGCCCGGCAGTACGTGCTCATGGACTACGACATCCGCAAGGAGCTCGTGGAGCAGGCCGCCGGACTTACCCCGGGGCTGGAATCGCCCACCGTCTCGCCGCTGCGCGATTCGGACTGGGTGGCCGTCCGCTCAATGGTGCCCAAGCGGGAAACCAACCGGATCATGGACGAGCTCTACGACCTCGGCGCCCGCGCCATCCTGGTCAGCAGCATCCACGCCTGCCGCATCTGAGCGTCCCTGCTCGAGCTCCTCTAGCAAATACCTACCTCCAGCAAGTCCCTCCAGTACTAACAAGGAGAAGTCATGACTGTTGCCGTGCGCGTCATCCCGTGCCTCGACGTCGATGCCGGCCGCGTGGTCAAGGGCATCAACTTTGAGGGGCTCCGCGACGCCGGGGACCCGGTGGAACTGGCGCACCGCTATGACAACAACGGCGCCGACGAGCTGACTTTCCTTGACGTCACGGCGTCCTCGGGCAACCGGGAAACCACGTTCGACGTCGTCCGCCGCACCGCCGAGGAAGTCTTCATCCCGCTGACGGTCGGCGGCGGCGTCCGCGGTGTGGCTGAGGTGGACAAGCTCCTGCGCTGCGGCGCGGACAAAGCCGCCATCAACACTGCAGCTGTGGCCAGGCCCGACGTGATCGATGAGATCACCCGGCACTTTGGTTCCCAGGTCCTGGTGCTCTCCCTCGACGCGCGGCGCACCCGGCCCGGGTCGGAGCCAACGCCGTCCGGCTTCGAAGTCACGACCCACGGCGGGCGGCAGGGTACCGGCATCGATGCCATCCAATGGGCACGGGAAGCGGCCGACCGCGGGGTGGGTGAAATCCTGCTCAACTCCATCGACGCCGACGGCACCAAGGACGGCTTCGACCTCGAACTGATCCGGCTGGCGCGCGCAGGGGTCAAGGTTCCGCTGATCGCCTCCGGCGGCGCGGGCAAACCCGAGCACTTCGCGCCGGCCGTGGCGGCCGGGGCCGACGCTGTCCTCGCGGCGTCAGTCTTCCACTTCGGACCCGTCGACATGATCGCCCAGGTCAAGGCCGCGATCCGCGAGGCAGGCTTCGAAGTCCGCTAATCCCGCCCGCTCCCTGACCCGCCATAAGCAACGCGGGGTCACGTACGGCCGATCCGAGTAAGGATCACGCCGCACGTGACCCCGCGTTGCTTCGTTCCGCGGAGGTTTCGCCGAGTTTGGCGGAGGTTTGGGTCAGAGCCCGACTTCGGCGGACTGCAGGAGGGCCACGGCATCCGGCTGGCCCTCGAAGGTCACCAGGGCGTGGCGGGTGCGGCCGTGGGCGTGCATCAGGAGTTCGCCCGGCTCGCCGACAATGGCCACGGACACGGGGGCGCGCTTGGCAACATGACGCGGTCCGGACGGGCTCACCAGCACAATGCCAAGATCCACGCCGCGGTACAGGATCGCGGCCCGCTTGACGAGTTCATCCCACAAGGCGTCCGAGTACTCCTGATCGAGGGCCCGGGGGGCCCAGCGGTCCACGGCTCGGCGGACGTCCTCGGTGTGCACGAAGTATTCGATCAGGTTGGAGCTTTCGTCCAGGGCCTTGATCCGCAGCGGGGATAACGCCGGGGGACCGGCCCGGAAGGCGTTTACCAGCTTGGCGTAGTCCTCGGAGGTCTCCAGCTTCCCCGCCAGCTCAGCCGTCGCCTGGTCCGAGGCCTTGGAGAGGCGCTTGATCAGCAGGCCCAGTCCGACGCGGATCTTCCGCTCGCGAAGGTACAGGTGCGCGGCAAGATCGCGGGTGAGCCAGCCCGCACAGAGCGTGCCGGCATCAGGGCCGGCCGCAAGCAGGGTTTCGGCCAGGACTTCTCGGGATGGTTCGACGAAATGCATCACTTGTGAAACTAGCACGAGACGGGGCTGCGTGGGCACAGGAATCGCCGCCGTTACCGCGCCCTGCGGACTTCGTCCGGAGGTCGGACGCGGCGGTCACCCTGATTGGCCGCCCAGTATTAAGCAGCGCTCCAGTCCCGCGGCCGGCCGCCTGCCCGAAGGCACTAGACTTGATCTGATGTCTGAGCAGCCCGCCCCCGCCCCCGTGCCTATCAACACAGTGCCCGCCAACGCAGTGCCTTCGAACGCAGTGCCTTCGAACGCGATGCCCGCTAACGCAGTGCCGTCGAACGCGGTGCCGTTCAACGCTGTGCCGTTCAACGCTGTGCCGGCAACCCTGTCGTCGGAGAGCCCCCTTCCGGCCGAACTGG
>JBKPJW010000417.1:0-7938 GCA_046730875.1 Actinomycetota bacterium
CGATGATCTCGACGTCGGGGTGGTTCAGGGCAGCGTCCACGCCGCCGGACTCGGCGATCCCGTATTCCTTGGCGCGTGCCGCGGCGGCGTCCTCGAAGAGGTCGGCGATGACGTGGACCTTGAGGTCGGGGAAGACCGTGAGATTGTCCAGGTACTGCTTGCTGATGTTGCCGGCGCCGATGACGGCGACGCCCACCGGGCCGCGGCCGGTGGGCTGGTTCGCTGTTGCCCGGTTTGCTGCGGCGCTCATGCCTTCACGCCCTGCTGGCTGGCGGAACCACTCTGCAGGTAGCCGAGGCTCTGGGCGATGCCGTCGAAGATGTCGCCGGAGTAGTCGTCAAATTCCACGACGCCGACTTCCAGGGATTTAGCAGCGTTGATGACATCCCATACGGCGATCTTGCCCTGGCCGGCCGGCTGCTGCGCCTTGGTGTCCGTGGAAATCGGGCCGTCCTTGATGTGGATGAACCTGACGCGGTCGCCGAGGCGCTGCAGCAGCCGGACCGGGTCCTGGCCGCCCACGGCAGCCCAGTAGGTGTCCACTTCCAGGACCAGTTCGGGGTCGAGAAGTTCTTCGAAGTACTCCAGGGCCGTCCGGCCCTCGATGCTGGACTCCAGCTCCCAGGCATGGTTGTGGTAGCCCAGGCGGATGCCGTACCCGGCGCCCTTCCTGGCGGCGGCATTGAGCTTGGCCGCGGTCGCCTGGATGTCCTCGGCGGACTGCCAATGCTCGGCCGGAAGATAGGGATCGATCACCGTGCTGATGCCCAGTTCCTTGGCCGCGGCGAAGATCTCATCCTGGTCCTGGCTCAGCAGCGGGGCATGGCCGGACGGTGCCGTAAGTCCGTTCTCCTTCAGCGCAGCACCGAGCTCCTTGGCCGTCGCCACGAAGTTATAGGGCTCAACCTGGGTGAAGCCGAGCTCGGCGACCTTTTTGATGGTGCCGGGCAGGTCTTCCTGTATGGCATTTCGCAGAGTGTAGAGCTGAAGCGAGTAAGACATTTCGTTCCTTTGCGGGAGTTTAATTTCCGGAGAATGGTTCAGCGTTGGCTAGCGGCAGGTGAGGTAGCCGCCGACGCCGCCCCGCCCCGTGATCTGACTCACACCCTAAGCTAGGTATACTTTTGTCGAACGTCAAGCAAAAGTTGGCGGCTACGTTTCAAGCTTTCCGCGGCATGGCATGCAGAAGATTCTCGTGCTATCACTAACTCATGAGTACGCCCACCCGTGCAGAGCCCGCCGCCCTAGAGGGTGGCGGCGTCCTCTCCCGTGCCGGTGACCTCTTCCAGCTCCTGCGCGACGGGAAGGCCCGGACCCGCGCGGAACTGGCGCTGACCACCGGGCTGGCCCGCTCTACCGTCGCCTCCCGCATCGATGCGCTGATGGTCTCGGGGTTGGTCGGCCCTGCCGGGGAGGCCAGCTCCAGCGGCGGCAGGCCGCCGTCGCGCTTCGCCTTCAACCCGGCGGCCCGCGTGGTCCTCGCCGTGGACGTCGGGGCCACGCATGTGATCATCGCCGTCACCGACCTCACCGGGAAAGTGCTCACGGAGCGCCGGCTGGCGCAGGACGTCGCGGACGGCCCGGCGGTTGTCCTGGACCGCGTGATCGAGGGCGGGCTTCGGCTGCTCGACGAGGCCGGCAGAGATACCGGGGATCTGGCCGGCGCCGGGATCGGGTTGCCGGGGCCCGTGGAACACGCCACCGGCATGCCGGTGAAGCCTCCGATTATGCCCGGATGGGACGGATTTGACGTCGTCCGGCATGTCCAGCGGTCCCTCCCGGTTCCGGTCCTGGTGGACAACGACGTGAACATCATGGCTCTGGGCGAACGCACGGCGCACTGGCCCGGGGACGAAAACCTCCTGTTCATCAAGGTGGCCACCGGCATCGGCGCGGGCATCATCAGCAGCGGCCAGCTCCAGCGCGGGGCTAACGGAACCGCGGGGGACCTCGGGCACGTCCGGGTTCCGCGCGGCGATGACGTGCTGTGCCGCTGTGGCAACTACGGGTGCCTGGAAGCCCTGGCGTCCGGGCCCGCCGTCGCCAAGGCGCTGACGCAGCAGGGCTTGCCGGCGCACGACGGCGGAGATGTGCTGCGCCTCGTCGCGGAAGGGAACCCGCAGGCCATCCAGGCGTTGCGGCAGGCCGGCCGGGACCTCGGGGACGTCCTCTCCACCGTAGTTAATCTGTTGAACCCCTCGGTGATCGTGCTTGGCGGAAGCCTCGGCCAGGCCGGCGACCACCTCATGGCGGGGGTCCGCGAGGTGGTCTACCGGCGCTCGCTGCCCCTGGCCACGACCCACTTGCGAATCGCCCTGTCCAAGGCCGGGGACCAGGCTGCCATCCTGGGCGCCAGCCAGATGGTCACCCAGCACGTGCTCTCGCCCGCCGTGATCGAGGCGACCCTGCAGGCCACGGGCTAGCCGCACTTGCCGCAGCTGTGTCGGCCGAAATCGGTGTCTGACAGGGGTGTGTCCGGAATCTCGGTCTCCGGAACCGTCACATTGGGCAGGTGCGCTAGGGGCCCGTGATAGCAATGGGACTGATGAAACCCTATTTCTGCCCGTCGGCCCGGGATCGGCCCGCCCCATGAGCACCCCCGCCCGGGCGCCGCGCGCCTGGCTCCTCATGCTCGCAATCGGGCTCATCGCACTGAACATGCGAGGTCCGTTGGTGGCCGTGGCCCCGGTGGTCGCGCAGATGCAGGACGACCTCGGGTTCACCCCGGTGGAATTGGGATTCCTGACGGGAATTCCGGTCCTGTGCTTTGCCCTGGCCGCGCCGCTGGCATCCCTCGCCGGACGGAAGCTGGGCCCCGAATTCGCCATTACGCTGACCCTGCTGGGCGTGCTCGTAGGCGTCGTGGTCCGCTCCACCGACGGCGGCGCCCTCGTCATGCTGGGCACCGTGATCCTCGGCGTTGCCATCACGATCGGCAACATTGTGGTCCCGCTGATCATCCGGCGGGACTTCACCCCCACCAGGCAGGGCGCGGCGATGGGCACCTACACCGCGGCGCTGAATATCGGCTCGTTCCTGACCTCCGTGGTCTCCGCGCCGCTGGCCGAACTCCTGGGCTGGCGCACCGCGATTGCGGCCAGCGGTATCTTCGCGGTGACAGCCGCCGTCGTCTGGGTGATCGCCGTCGGCCAGCGTGCCTTCATCCCGGCCGCAATGCCCGTGGCGGGCCCGGGCCGTCCGGCCGGCAAGCTCGCGTCACGATGGATCACGGCGGCACTGACCTTGGGGTTCGCCGGGCAGGCGTTCTCCTACTATGGCGTGACCGCCTGGCTGCCGAGCCTGCTGGCCGACGAACTCGGCATGGCACCCGCAGCCGCCGGGGCAGGATCCTCGCTGTTCCAGATCCTGGCCATTGTGGGCGGACTGGGCGTCCCGCTGGCCGCCCGTTTCGCCAGTACGACGGCGGTGGGCCTCACCTTGGGGGTGCTGTGGCTGACCGTACCCGTAGGCCTGCTGCTGGCTCCGGGGCTGTGGTGGCTGTGGTGTTCTTTCGGCGGTGTGGCGCAGGGCGGCGGCATCACGCTGATTTTCCTCGCCATCATCCGGCTGGCCCGGGACCAGGCCTCGGCGGCGCGGATGTCGGCCATCGTCCAGGGGACGGGATACTCTTTCGGGGCCGTGGCGCCGACTCTCCTGGGGTACGTTCACGCGGTCTCCGGCGCCTGGACCGGCCCGCTGCTTCTGATCCTGTGCTCGGTTGCTGCGTTCATCGTGGGCACCGCCCTGTCCCTGCGCCGGGTGCCCAAACCGCACTAGGCCCATCCCGGGCGTGTTCAGGCCGGGACATGCTCCCGCCGGGACAATGGCTCCGGACCACAGCTAAGGCCCATGTTTGTCAAAAACATGGGCCTTAGCCGTCAACTCGACGCCGTTGTCGACCTGAGGGGTGTTCCGCTGCCGGGCTGCCACCCGGATTTCGGGCTGCCTGTTGCGAAGGGCGGGAAGCCCGGCGGACGGAATTCCTGAACTAAGCGGGGATGAGCACGGGCTTTGCCCGGCCCAGGTCCGCGCCGTCGCGCGCTTCATGCAGGAAGCGGTCGTAGGCCGGCAGCGTCAGGAAGGCCGGGAACTCGTTGCTGAGGGTGACCTCCTCGAAGATGTCACGCGCGTCGGCGAAACGGTCCCCTTCGAAGCGCTCAAGCCTGGCGAATTCCTCGTCCAGCATGTCCTCCACCCATTCCCGCGTGACCACGTCGCCGTGGTCCGTGATGGCCCGGGAGAAGATCCACTGCCACAGCTGGGAGCGGGAGATCTCCGCGGTGGCGGCGTCTTCCATCAGGTTGTGGATGGCTACGGCACCGTTGCCGCGCAGCCAGGACTCGATGTAGCGGATCCCCACTTCGATGTTGTTCCGGATGCCCTGTTCGGTGATGGTGCCGGTGGTCGAGGAGATGTCCAGGAGGGCGCGGTCATCCGGGGTGACGTCTTCGCGGAGGCGCTCCAGCTGGTTCGGGCGGTCGCCGAGGACGCCGTCGAACACCTCGCGGCAGACCGGCACCAGGTCCGGGTGGGCCACCCACGAGCCGTCGAAGCCGTCGTCGGCCTCCCGGGTCTTGTCCGCACGGACCTTCTCGAAGGCGATCGCGTTGGCGTCCTGGTCCTTGCGGTTCGGGACGGCCGCGGCCATGCCGCCGATCGCCATGGCGCCGCGCTTGTGGCAGGCCCGGACCAGCTGTTCGGTGTAGGCGCGCATGAAGGGGGCGGTCATGGTGACCTGGCCGCGGTCCGGCAGCACGAAGCGCGGGCCGCGGGTGCGGAAGTTCTTGATCAGGGAGAAGATGTAGTCCCAGCGGCCGGCGTTCAGGCCCGCGGCGTGGTCCCGGAGTTCGTAGAGGATCTCCTCCATTTCGAACGCCGCGGTGATGGTCTCGATCAGCACCGTGGCGCGGATGGTGCCCTGCGGAATGCCGAGCAGGTCCTGGGCCAGGATGAAGATGTCGTTCCACAGCCGGGCCTCGAGGTGGTTCTCGATCTTGGGCAGGTAGAAGTACGGGCCCTTGCCCTGGGCGAGCAGGCGGCGGGCGTTGTGGAAGAAGTGCAGACCGAAGTCCACGATGCCGCCGGCGACGGGTTCGCCGTCGATGAGCATGTGCTTTTCCGGCAGGTGCCAGCCGCGGGGACGGACCACGATCGTGGGCAGCTCCCCGGCCGGGCGGAGCTTGTACTCCTTGCCCTCGGGCGTGGTGAAGTCGATCCGGCGCTCCAGGGCGTCGGTGAGGTTGAGCTGGCCCTGGATCACGTTGCGCCAGGACGGGGTGGAGGAGTCCTCCATGTCAGCGAGCCAGACCTTGGCGCCGGAGTTCAGCGCGTTGATGGTCATCTTCTTGTCCACCGGTCCGGTGATCTCCACGCGGCGGTCTTCCAGGCCCGGGGCCGGGGGAGCGACGCGCCAGTTCGGGTCGTTCCGGACGGACTCGGTCTCGCGCAGGAACCGCGGATCCTGGCCCCTCGAAATCTGGTGGCGGCGTTCCTGCCGTGCCAGCAGCAGCTCCTGCCGCCGCCCGGCCGTGGCCCGGTGCAGCTTGGCAACGAAAGCCAGCGCGTCGGGGGTCAGGACCTCGCTCTGCCGGCAAATCGGCTGCGCAGTCAATGTGATCCCGTTGATGGTGAAGTTGTCAGTGAAGCTATTCATTGGAGTTCTCCTGGTGCGGTGCCCAACTGACTCGCAGCAGGGGCCGTTCTGAGCCTTCAAAACGGCCCCTGCTGCTACCTAGTTGGGAAAAGGGCTGGGGATTAGTGGAACTGGCCTTCTTCGGTGGATCCCACCAGGGCCAAAGTGGATGCGTTCGGGTTGAGCGCGGTAGCGATGTCGTCGAAGTAGCCGGTGCCGACTTCGCGCTGGTGCTTGGTCGCGGTGTAGCCGCGGGACTCGGAGGCGAATTCCTTCTCCTGCAGTTCGACGTAGGCGCTCATGCCTTCCCGGGCGTAGCCGTGGGCGAGGTCGAACATCGAGTAGTTCAGGGCATGGAAGCCGGCCAGGGTGATGAACTGGAAGGTGAAGCCCATGGCGCCGAGTTCGCGCTGGAACTTCGCGATCGTGGCGTCGTCGAGGTGCTTGCGCCAGTTGAACGACGGCGAGCAGTTGTAGGAGAGCATCTGGTCCGGGAACTCGGCTTTGACGGACTCGGCGAACTTGCGGGCCAGCTCCAGGTCCGGGGTGCCCGTCTCCATCCAAATGAGGTCGGAGTACGGGGCGTAGGCCTTGGCGCGGGCGATGCAGGGTTCGATCCCGTTGCGCACCTTGTAGAAGCCTTCCGGGGTGCGCTCGCCGGTAACGAACTCCTGGTCACGCTCGTCGACGTCGGAGGTGATCAGGGTGGCGGCCTCGGCGTCGGTGCGGGCGATGATGACCGACGGCGTGCCGGCGACGTCGGCGGCGAGGCGGGCCGCGTTCAGTGTCCGGACGTGCTGCTGGGTGGGGATCAGGACCTTGCCGCCGAGGTGGCCGCACTTCTTTTCGGAGGCGAGCTGGTCTTCCCAGTGCACGCCCGAGGCGCCGGCCTGGATCATCGACTTCATGAGCTCGTAGGCATTCAGCGGGCCGCCGAAGCCTGCCTCGGCGTCGGCCACGATCGGGACCATCCAGTCCTCGACCGTCTGGACGCCCTCGGAGAACTCGATCTGGTCTGCGCGGAGCAGGGCGTTGTTGATGCGCCGGACCACCGTGGGGACCGAGTTGGCGGGGTAGAGCGACTGGTCCGGGTACGTGTGGCCGGAGTTGTTGGCGTCCGCGGCTACCTGCCAGCCGGAGAGGTAGATGGCCCGCAGCCCGGCCTTGACCTGCTGCACGGCCTGGTTGCCGGTGAGGGCGCCCAAGGCGTTGGTGTACTTGCCGGTGCTGTGCTCCTCGGTGAGCTGCTTCCACAGTTTTTCGGAACCGCGGCGGGCCAGCGTGTGTTCTTCGGAGACGCGGCCACGGAGGCGGATGACGTCCGTTGCCTTGTAGTCACGGGTTACACCTTCCCAGCGCGGGTTGGCGGCCCACTCGAGCTCCAGTGCGGCGGCCTGCTGTTCGGGCGTCTGCTGGGTGGGCTCAAATGCTGCAGTCATCTTTGTCTCCTTGATGGGTCCGGGGCCGGCCAGTCTGCGTCTCTGCAGATCCCGGCCGGTTGTTCCCGGATAGTGATTCTTTCCGTGAGTTCTACTTTTCTTCACTTTCCAAGGGGTTGCTAGATCAAAACCATGGAAAGAAATGCACTTCTTCGCGTATTCTCAAGAAATGCACTCAACCAGCTGGAACCGCCAAGCTCTTTCGCCGTCCGCGCCTGCAGCGCCGGAGGTGGACGTCATCAGCATGGGCCGGCGCGTCCGCCATCTGCGGAAGGCCGCAGGCCTCACGCTCGACGACCTGAGCGCCGCCGTCGGCACAGCGCCAAGCCAGCTGAGCCTGATCGAAAACGGAAAGCGCGAGCCCAAACTTGGCCTGCTCCAGCAGCTCGCCGCGGCGCTCGGGGTGAGCATCGACGAGCTGCTCGGCGCGGAGCCGCCCAACCGGCGTGCGGCCCTGGAAATCGAGCTGGAACGCTACCAGCGCAGCCCCATCTATGAGTCCCTGAACCTGCCCAAGATCCGCATCAGTTCACGGCTTCCGATGGATGTGCTGGAGTCCATGGTGGGGCTTCAGCATGAGCTTGAACGCCGGCTGAACGAACAGGTTGCGACGCCGGAGGAGGCCCGCCGTGCGAACGGTGAACTGCGGGCGATGATGCGCGAGCGGAACAACTACTTCCCCGAGTACGAGGCCGAGGCACAGAAGGTCCTGGCCTCGGTGGGCCACACCAGTGGCCCGCTGTCCCACCACGTCATCTCCGACATCGCAGCGCACCTCGGATTCAGCCTCCACCATGTGGGTGACCTCCCCCATTCCACGCGTTCGGTGACCGACCTTAAGAACCGCCGAATTTATCTCACGCAGAA
>JBKPJW010000418.1:0-1250 GCA_046730875.1 Actinomycetota bacterium
ATCTCCAAGCAGCAGGTCGGCGAGGTTGCTGCCAACATTCGCAAGCTGCGGAAGCCGGACCCCTACAAGGGCAAGGGCATCCGTTACGCAGGCGAAGTCATCCGCCGCAAGGTCGGAAAGGCTGGTAAGTAACCATGGCGATCGCAATTAACAAGAAGCGTACGAACAAGAGCAAGTCTGCCCAGCGCAGCCGCCGCCAGCTTCGTATCCGCAAGCGCATCTCCGGTACGGCTGTACGACCGCGTCTGGTCGTCAACCGTTCCGCACGTCACGTATTCGTCCAGGTTGTCGATGACAGCAAGGGCCTGACCGTGGCAAGCGCCTCCACACTGGAAGCCGACCTTCGTGCATTCGATGGTGACAAGACCGCCAAGGCCAAGCGCGTCGGCGAGCTCGTCGCCGAGCGTGCCAAGGCTGCCGGTATCGAAGCAGTTGTCTTCGACCGCGGTGGTAACAAGTACCACGGCCGGATCGCCGCCGTCGCTGACGGCGCACGTGAAGGTGGGCTGGCACTGTGACCGAAAATAACGAAAAGGACATTCAGGTGACTGAAGCTGTAGCTGCTCCGGCAACTGAGACCGCTGCGCCTGCTACCACTGACGACCGCCGTGGTGGCGCCCGTCGTGGCGAGCGTGGCGACCGCGGCCAGGGCCGTGGCGACCGTGGTGGCCGTGGTGGCCGCGACGGCGGCCGCGAGGCCGAGAAGAGCCAGTTCGTAGAGCGCGTCGTAACCATCAACCGTGTTTCCAAGGTCGTCAAGGGTGGTCGTCGCTTCAGCTTCACCGCCCTCGTCGTCGTCGGTGACGGCAACGGTATGGTCGGCGTCGGCTACGGCAAGGCCAAGGAAGTTCCCGCCGCCATCGCGAAGGGCGTTGAAGAGGCCAAGAAGTCCTTCTTCCGCGTTCCCCGCATCGGCAACACCATCCCGCACCGCGTTCAGGGTGAAGCCGCCGCAGGCGTCGTCATGCTGCGTCCGGCTTCCGCCGGTACCGGTGTTATCGCCGGCGGTCCGGTCCGTGCAGTACTGGAGTGCGTGGGCATCCACGACATCCTCTCCAAGTCGCTCGGTTCCTCCAACGCCATCAACATCGTTCACGCGACCGTTGATGCGCTGAAGCGCCTCGAAGAGCCGGCAGCAGTGGCAGCACGCCGCGGCCTCCCGCTCGACGAGATCGCCCCGCCGGCAATGGTGAAGGCGCTCCTGAACCAGAAGGCAGGTGTCTGAGTTGGCTAAGAACGTGCTTGTCTCC
>JBKPJW010000419.1:0-9292 GCA_046730875.1 Actinomycetota bacterium
GACCTTGCCGGTAGGCACGTAATCAACCTTCTTCGTTCTGCGGGGACACGGCCGGCGGTCACCGCATCCGCATGGATACGCGGGTTCAGGGTATGACTGCCCGGACCGTGTTGGTCTGTATCTCCAAGGTTATCCTGCCCGGTTCACTTTAGCGGGCTTGAGGCGCGGGCGATCCGGGACTGTTAGCGTTGCCCACATGACACTGATGCGTTACCGGCGGCCCTTCATGATCATGGCGGCCGCCCTTGCTGTGCTGTCCCTTGTTGCGGTGGGCGTTGTCATGGCCATGGCTTTCAACCATGTCGCGGCACCGGCCTGGATTACCTCCGCTGCCCTCTACGGGCTCCCGGTCGCCTTCATACTCATGCTCGTGCTGGTTGCCGAAAGAGTGGCCGCACGGCGTCGCCCTCGCGGGCCCGGCGGAGAGTAACGTTGAACTGATGTCCCTCATCCGCGCGCTGAGCAAGGAACTTCAGGCCCGAAGCGACGAATCGCTGCGGGCCCTGTTCTCCGCGCGGCCGGACCTGATAACTCCTGGCGTCCCGGACTTCGCTGCCCTCGCCGCCCGCGCCAGCGGACGCGTCAGCGTGCAGCGGGCCCTCGAGCGGCTCAACCGTCCGCAGATGCAGGTCCTGGAAACCCTGCATTTGTGCACCAACGCCGACACGGGACACAGCGCCTCCGCGGCGATGCTTAAGAAACTGATCAACGGCGCGTCGGTGACCGCCGTCGACCGCCTGCTCCATTCCCTGCAGGAGCTCGCGCTCATCCACCGCGCCGATCCACCGCACGGTGGAACTCCCGCCGCCAAGCAGCGTCACTACCTCCCGGTCGGCAGCCTCAAGGACGTGATCGGCATCTACCCGGCGGGGCTGGGGCGCAGCTACACCGAGCTCGTTCGGCTCCAGCCGGCCTTCGCTCAGCGGGTGGTGCAGGTGGTGGGCGAACTGCACCGCGTCGGCGAGTCCGTCTCCCCCGCCACGACGCCGATGGAAGCGGCCCTGTCACTGCAGCATTGGACGGCAACACCGGAGTCGCTCCAAAAGATCCTGGCCACCGCACCGGACCGGACCACCGCACTTCTGGCCCGGTTCGGCAACTGGGCCATGGGGGCCGTTCCCCAGGCGCAGCGCCGGGCTTCCGTGCTTCACGAAAGCTCCGACGTCGGCCCCGTGGACTGGCTGCTGGCGCGCGGACTGCTGGTGCCGCTGGACGCCGCCCACGTCGAACTGCCGCACAGCGTCGGGGTGTCGCTGCGTGGCGGGTTCGTGATTGAGAGCTTTTCCTTGGTGCCGCCCGCCCCCCGGCTGGGCCACACCAGCGCAGGGCTGCGCCGGAACGCCGCGTTGGGCGCTATCGCCGAGACGCTGCGGCTCGTGGGCGAAGTGCTCTACACCGTGCGCGAACAACCGCTGACAACGTTGCGCAGCGGCGGCGTGGGGGTCCGGGAGATGAAGCGGTTGGCGGATTCCCTGCGGATCGACGTGCAGGAGGCCGGTGTGCTCGTGGAGCTCTGTGCCATGGCCGGGCTGCTGCGGCTCGACGTCGACAGTTCCGCCTGGGTGCAGCCGCCGCAGCTGGAGTGGCTGGCGGTCCCCCGGCAGGAACAGTGGCTGTGGCTGGTCAACGCCTGGCTGGCCAGCGAGCGCGCACCCTCCCTCGTGGGCCAGCCGGTGAATGCTGCCGTGCCGGGCCTGGCCGGCCACCGCGGCCCGGCCGGGACCACCATCAACGCGCTCTCTGCCGAGGCGCAGCGGCCGGACGCGCCGGTGGTCCGCAAGCGGGTCCTGGAAATCCTGGGTGAACTCACCCAGGAGGCTGCAGCCCCCGACGGGCAGGCGCCGGTCCTGGATACCGCCGCTGTCCTGGAGCGTGCCGAGTGGACGCAGCCGCGGATGGCCCGCCGTTTCAGCTCGCTGGTCCGCGGCATCCTCACGGAGGCAGAGATGCTTGGTCTGGTCGGCTCCGGGGCGCTGAGCCAACTGGGTGCCGCGATCGCCACCGGCCGGCCTGATGATGCCTTGGGGATCCTGGGCGAACACCTGCCGGCGGCCCTCCAGCATGTCCTGCTGCAGGCGGACCTGACGGCGGTGGCCCCGGGCTATCTCGACCCGGAACTGAGCGAACGGCTTCTCACCATGGCCACGGCTGAAGGGCAGGGACCGGCTACCATCTACCGTTTCTCCGTCGAGTCGGTCCGCCGGGCGCTCGACGCCGGCCAGGACGCGATGGCGATGCTGGACTTCCTGCGCCAGCATTCGGCCACTGCCATCCCGCAGCCGCTGCAGTACCTCATCGAAGACACCGCTTCGCGGCACTCCCGGCTCCGCGTAGGAGCTGCAGCCAGCTTCATCCAGAGCGAGGACGAGGCTGCCCTGCTGGAGCTGCTCAACGCCCCGGCCGCCTCCGGCCTCGGGCTGGTGCGCATCGCGCCCACCGTGGCCATTTCACACGCCGCACCCCGGGAAACCGCCCAGGTACTCAGGGTTATGGGCCTGGCCCCGGTCCTGGAGGAGGCAGCATCGGCATCCGCCGTCGTCCGGCTGCGCCGCAGCGCTCCGGTGTCAGGCAACGGCCGGCCGGTCTACACCGCCCCGCGCACCGCTCCGCCGGAGGCCGACATCGACGCGCAACTGGCCGTGCTGCGCAGCGACGGACCCCCGGCTCCCGGCGCCAATGGCGGTCACCCTCCGGCCGCAGCCCCGGGCAGCGAGGAAGCGACCCAGCTGGGGCTGGAGACCCTGCTGAAAGCGATTCGGCTCAAGCAGCGGGTGGTCATGAATGTCGTGGACAGCATGGGGAATGCCAGTCGCGAGACCGTTGTTCCGGTTGCTGTGAATGGCGGGCGTGTGCGGGTGTTCGATCCGGACAAGGAGATCGAACGGGTTTTGTCCATCCACCGGATTATCGACGTAGAAGCTACAGAGGAATTGCTCCAGTGAATGACGGGCCCCTGATCGTCCAGAGTGACAAGACCATTCTGCTGGAGGTGGACCACGAACTCGCCACGGAGGCCCGGCACGCCATAGCCGCTTTCGCCGAGCTGGAACGGGCACCGGAGCATGTGCACAGCTACCGGTTGACGCCGCTGGGGCTGTGGAATGCCCGGGCGGCCGGGCTGGACGCGGAAAAGGTGCTGGACACCCTGCTCAGGTACTCCCGCTTCCCGGTGCCGCACTCACTGCTGATCGACGTCGAAGAGACTATGTCCCGGTACGGCCGGCTCCGGCTGGAAAAGGATCCCCAGCACGGCCTGGTCATGCGGACCTCGGACTACCCGGTGCTGGAAGAGGTCAGCCGTGCCAAGAAGATCCAGCCCCTCCTGGGGCCAAGGATCGACGGCGAGACAGTAGTGGTGCATTCCTCCCAGCGCGGCCAGCTCAAGCAGCTGCTGCTCAAGATCGGCTGGCCAGCCGAGGACCTGGCCGGCTACGTCGACGGGACGCCCCATCCGATCGTGCTGGATGAGACAGGCTGGAAGCTCCGCCCGTACCAGCAGCTGGCGATGGAAAACTTCTGGGCCGGCGGCAGCGGCGTCGTCGTGCTTCCGTGCGGCGCCGGTAAGACGCTTGTGGGTGCGGCCGCCATGGCTACAAGCTCCACCACGACGCTGATCCTGGTGACCAACACCGTGGCCGCACGGCAGTGGAAGGACGAGCTCCTCAAGCGCACCTCGCTGACCGAGGAGGAAATCGGCGAGTACTCCGGTTCCGTCAAGGAAGTCCGTCCCGTCACGATTGCCACCTACCAGGTCCTGACCACCAAGCGCGGCGGGCTGTACCCGCATCTGGAGCTCGTGGACGGCAACGACTGGGGCCTGATCATCTACGACGAGGTCCACCTGCTGCCGGCGCCGATCTTCCGGATGACGGCGGACCTGCAGGCACGCCGCCGGCTCGGCCTCACCGCCACCCTGGTGCGGGAGGACGGCCGGGAAGGCGAGGTCTTCAGCCTGATCGGGCCGAAGCGCTACGACGCGCCGTGGAAGGACATCGAGGCCCAGGGCTACATTGCCCCCGCCGACTGCGTGGAGGTCCGGATCGACCTGCCGCGCGACGAACGGGTGGCCTACGCCATGGCCGAGGACGCGGACAAGTACCGCCTGTGCGCCACGTCCGAGACCAAGACCCTGGTGGTGGAAGAACTCGTCGCCGAACACGCGGGTGAGCAGCTCCTGGTGATCGGGCAGTACATCGACCAGCTCGACGATATCGGCGAGCGCCTCAACGCGCCCGTCATCAAGGGCGACACATCGGTCAAGGAACGCCAGCGGCTCTTCGACGCCTTCCGCGCGGGCGAGGTACAGACCCTGGTGGTGTCCAAGGTGGCCAACTTCTCGATCGACCTGCCCGAGGCATCGGTGGCGATCCAGGTCTCCGGTTCGTTCGGTTCCCGCCAGGAGGAGGCCCAGCGGCTGGGCCGGCTGCTGCGTCCGAAGAAGGATGGCCGCGCCGCCCGGTTCTACTCGCTCGTGGCCCGGGACACCCTGGACCAGGACTTCGCCGCGAAGCGGCAGCGCTTCCTCGCCGAGCAGGGCTATGCCTACCGGATCATGGACGCCAAGGACGTCGGCACCACCGGCACCGCCGGCTAGGTGGCGCGATCCCAAGGGCGTGCTCCGCGGATCCCCGGCGTCCCCGCCGGCATGCCCCATAAAACACACATCGTCCATTCAGAAAACTCCCAGAGTCTGGGAGCATCATGGGAATATGAAGAAGAACGGACCCGAAGCCAAGCTGCTCGTCGTCGATGATGAACCAAACATCCGCGAGCTGCTGTCAACATCCCTGCGCTTCGCTGGTTTTGAAGTTGTCTCGGCCGGCAACGGACGCGAGGCACTGGCTGCCGCCGAGCTGCACTCCCCCGATCTGGCAGTCCTGGACGTCATGCTGCCGGACATGGACGGCTTTACCGTCACCCGCAGACTCCGGGCCGCCGGCAAACACTTCCCCGTCCTGTTCCTCACGGCCAAGGACGATACCGAGGACAAAGTCACCGGCCTGACAGTAGGCGGCGACGACTACGTCACCAAGCCCTTCAGCCTCGACGAAGTGGTGGCCCGCATCCGCGCGGTGCTCCGGCGCACACAGCCCCAGATCGACGACGACGCCGTGATCCGGGTCGATGACCTCCTGCTCGACGACGACGCCCACGAGGTCCGCCGCGGCGGGACCGTGATCGAGCTGTCCCCCACCGAGTTCAAGCTCCTGCGGTACCTGATGCTCAACCCGAACCGGGTCCTGTCCAAGGCCCAGATCCTCGACCACGTGTGGGAGTACGACTTCAACGGCGATGCCTCAATCGTCGAATCCTACATCTCCTACCTGCGCCGCAAGGTGGATATCGACCCCGATGCCCCGGCCCTGATCCAGACCAAGCGCGGCGTCGGCTACGTCCTGCGAACCGCGGAGAAGCGCTGACCTTGCTGCACCGCTGGAAGTCGGCTTCGCTGCGGTCGCAGCTCGTGGCCATCATGATGGCACTGATGCTCGTGGCCCTGACCGCCACGGGTGCGGGCACGCTGACCCTGCTGCACAGCTTCCTGCAGGGCCAGGTGGACGACAAGCTCCGCGCCGCCGTCGTGTCTGCCCGCCAGCAGCAGTCCTTCAGCCAGCTGCAGGAAACCAATACCAACGTTCCCACCGACTACTCGCTCATGCTCTTCAGCCCGAACGTGAAGCCCTGGGTCTTTGGTGGGGACAAGGACTCCCACCCCGACATCGGCACGTTTTCCTCGGTCGAAGCCCGGGAACGCCAGCAGGTGCCCTTCCAGGTCCGCGGCTCCGAGGGCGGGAACTGGAGGGTCGTGGCGGTCAACGTGGTGGACAACAACCAGCGCAGCGCCGTCGTCGTGATCGGACTGCCGCTGGACCCTGTCGATTCCGTGATGGAACACGCCGCCCTGGTGGTGGTGGGCGTAGGCCTGCTGACACTTGTGCTGGCGTTCTTCATCGCCACATGGACCGTCTCGCGGTCCTTCCGGCCGCTGGCCCGGGTGGAGAAAACGGCGGCCGCGATTGCCGCGGGAGACCTGTCCCGGCGGGTGGAAGTGGAGAACCCGGGCACGGAGGTGGGCCGGCTCGGGAGCTCGCTCAACGCCATGCTCGCGCACATTGAAACAGCGTTCGCCGCCCGGATGGCGTCCGAGGCCCGGATGCGGCGCTTCGCCGCCGATGCCTCTCACGAGCTGCGCACGCCGCTGGTGACAATTCGGGGGTTCTCCGAGCTGTACCGGCAGGGCGCGCTGTCCACCCCGGAGGACGTGGCCACCGCGATGGGACGAATCGAAAGCGAAGCCAAGCGCATGGGAACAATGGTGGAAGACCTGCTGCTGCTGGCCCGGATCGATGAACAGCGCCCGCTGCAGCAGAAGCCGGCCGATCTGCTGCTGCTGGCCAACGACGCGGTGGTGGACACACAGGCCAGCGACCGCAGCCGTACCATCACCCTCACCGGACTCGACGGAGCATCCCCCGGTGCCGCCCCGGTGCTGGGCGACGAAGCCAAGCTGCGCCAGGTGGTGAGCAACCTCGTCGGCAACGCCCTGCGCTACACGCCCGAGGGCAGCCCGATCGAAATCGGCGTCGGGGTCCGGACCGGGCCGGACGGAACAAAGCAGTCCGTGATCGAGGTCCGGGACCACGGCCCGGGCGTCCCGGAGGACGAAGCTGCCCGGATCTTCGAGCGCTTCTACCGTGCGGACACGTCCCGGACCCGGGAAACCGGCGGCAGCGGACTTGGCCTGGCGATCGTGGCCGCAATCGTGGGTTCGCATTCGGGGTCCGTACGGGTCGAGGAGACTGACGGCGGCGGCGCCACACTGGTGGTCAGCATCCCCTTCCTGGAGGAAGAAGCCACCGAACTGTCCTCAGCGGAGTTGTCCACATAAGAGCCGACGGCGGTGTCCGCCCGGCTCGCTGCCCGCCTACCCTCGAGGTGTCCGGAAGATCCGGATGAGGCAGGCGCTCTCCCGGGAAGCTCTCCGCAATCCGTTACCGCAGGGTTTCACTGCTGACCTGCGCTGCGCACCGCCGGGCCACGGCTGCCTCCCTAACAGTCGAGAGGGCATTTCCATGAGCATCATCTCCGTCGATACGGACCTCCTCCAGCAGAAGTCCGCGAACGTGAAGGCCACGGTGGAGCGGATCAGCGCCGACGTCCAAGCCATGAAACACGGGCTGGACGAGCTCCAGGGCAGCTGGCGCGGCTCCGCGGCGACCAACTTCCAAAGCCTGGTCGCCGAGTGGACGCTGACCCAGGGCAGGGTCGAGGCTTCCCTGGCGTCCATCAACCTCGCGCTCAATTCCGCGGCCGCCACCTACGCGCAGGCAGAGCTTGGCAATGCTCAGCGCTTCACCTAAGGCTTCACCTGAGCCGCAGAGGGCGTGTCAGGCTTCGGGGGTGCCCTGATGGAAGCGGAGCCGCCATTGCGCGCCGTCAAGGACCCACAGGGAGCTGCGCAGGGCTGATCCCTCGCGTGTGCGGCTGCGATAGGTCAAGAGCACGGCCTTCTCACCCAGCCGGTCCGCGCCGAGCAGGTCCAGCTCCACGGGCCCGCCCGGGTTGTCCTCCAGGGCCATCATCATGGCGTCTCGGGTCCAGATCCGGCCGGACGTGCCGATTTCGGTGAAGTCCGGGTGGAGCAGAACACCTGTACGCCCCAGGTCCGACCGTGTTTCCGGGCGGAGCAGTTCCCGCTCGAGGGCCTCGACGACGGTTTCGGGGGTGGCCTCCGGCAGGGTGCCGACCGGTTCGTCCTCGAGTTCGCTGAAGAGATCCGGTTCCTCGAACAGGCCTGGCTCGTCGAAGGGGCTGGTTTTGCCAAAGGGGCCTCGTGCGCCGAAGAGATCCTGCTGGCCGGAGGGCGCCGGTGCCGCGTGCTGTGGCGCCAGGGCTTGCGGCGGGGTGTCCTGCGGCCGTGAAGCCTTCGCAGGGGCTGCCTGCGGAGCTGCGGTGCCCGTCTGGCCCGCTTGGCCCGCCGGCGCGGTCCCGGCCGCCAGAGCCCCGAACCCGGGACCCTGCCGGACGGATACGCCCTGCTGAAACGCCGTGGCTGCGGCCCGGGCGCGTTCGTCGGCCGCCTCGTTGAGTTCGTGCCCTGCATGGCCGCGGACCCATTCGAAGGTGTACTTGCGGCCCACGATCGCCTGATCGATTTCCTTGAGGAGGTCCACGTTTAGCACCGGTTTGCCATCGGCTTTCCGCCAGCCTTTGCGTTTCCAGCCCGGCATCCATTTGGTTACTGCGTTGATGACGTACTGGCTGTCGCAGAGGATCCGCAGGTCTTCGGCGGGCACGTGGGCCGTCGCGCGGAACAAGTCGAGCACCGCCATCAATTCGCCCTGGTTGTTCGTGCCGTGCGGCCACCCGCCGGCCCCCCAGCAGTCGTCATTCACGTACCAGGCCCAACCGGCCGGGCCGGGGTTTCCTAAAGCCGAACCGTCGGCCGCTGCTGTAATCGTCACTGATCTATCCTGCCAGACCCCGCCGACGCCCGCAGACCCTCCTCCCGCACCTCCGGCGCCAAAGCACCCAACTCTCCCGCACTTCCGATCCCCAGGTGCGGGAGCGTTCACCTCACCACCACAACTGCGGAAGCGTCGGTTGGAGCACCGCAGCAACTGCGGGAGGGCTTCGGGCGGAGAGGGCTTAAGAGGCAACGGCGGCCCCACCCGAAGGTAGGACCGCCGTCGTTGAACCAGGTGGCTGGAGGCCAGGGTGGTTAGAAACCGCCCATGCCGCCCATGCCGCCCATGTCGTCGCCGCCGCCCATCGGGGCGCCAGCCTTCTCGGGCTTGTCGGCTACAACGGCCTCGGTGGTGAGGAACAGCCCGGCGATGGACGCCGCGTTCTGCAGGGCAGAGCGGGTGACCTTAACCGGGTCGTTGATGCCGGCAGCCAGCAGGTCGACGTACTCGCCGGTGGCTGCGTTGAGGCCGTGGCCGGCGGGCAGGCCGCGGACCTTGTCCACAACGACGCCGGGCTCGAGGCCGGCGTTGAAGGCGATCTGCTTCAGCGGTGCGTCGATGGCAACGCGGACGATGTTCGCGCCCGTTGCTTCGTCACCGGAGAGCTGCAGGTTCGCGAATGCCTTGGCGCCGGCCTGGATCAGGGCAACGCCACCGCCGGCGACGATGCCCTCTTCGACAGCAGCCTTTGCGTTGCGGACAGCGTCCTCAATGCGGTGCTTACGTTCCTTGAGCTCGACCTCGGTTGCGGCACCGGCCTTGATGACTGCAACGCCGCCGGCCAGCTTGGCCAGGCGCTCCTGCAGCTTCTCGCGGTCGTAGTC
>JBKPJW010000420.1:0-10362 GCA_046730875.1 Actinomycetota bacterium
GCTAACGGTCATTCTCAATAACGATCCACTAATGAGGCAGATGGCCGCTCGAGCGGCGGCGTCATGAGCCTGTGATGTATGCCGTAGGGCTCTTCGGCAGTGTGTTAGCAGCCCATGATGACGTTCTCCTGTCCATGACTCGTCTAACGACAGCTGAAGCGAGGGGAGCTGATCCGATGGAGACAAGCGTCGCGACCTCCTACCCCGGCCGCGGTATGTAAAGCTGAAGGGGCTGCGCCGGTGCGATACCGTACGCAGTCCCTTCAGCTCAACTCTCACAGAGCAGGTCAGATCGCCGGGGCTGGGGTTACTTCTAACTGGGGAGGAACATTGCCTTTTTGAGTGGTGTGACGGTGAGTGATTTGAGCTGGGCTGTTCCGCCTTCGGCAAAGAGGGTCATCTTGTCGGCTCCGGCGGTGGGGAATACCTGGTCGGTGATGGTCCGCAGACCGTCCTGAGCGAATACTTCCACGGAGGACCGGTCGAGGTAGATCCGCATGGTGATGTTGCCCTTCTTATCCAAAGTGACGGGGGCATACTCGACGGAGGCGAATGCCGGGTGGAATGCGGTGTTGCCGGATTTTGTGCGGTCAACGAACATTTTTCCGGTCGTGGCGTCGTAACCGATGACTGTTGAGGAGTTTCCGTCGCCCAGAACGGTGATGCCGGATTTTTTCGCCGTACTGGGGGCAAAGGTAATGTCCACCTGCTGGACCTGTCCCGAGGCGGCAGCCGGGAGCTGGTGTGTCCCCGCGGGAATCGGGCCGCCCTTCTTGTCGGTGTAGGAGACTTTTCCGCCCAGTTTGTCCACCTGCTTGACGGCGCGTTGGGTGAGGCGGGGGCCGTCGGGGGTCTGGGTCAGGTTGACCTCGCGGGGTAGTGCCATGGCGCTGCGCCACGGGCTGGTGGGGATGTCGTTCGCGTAGTCCCAGTTATTCATCCAGCCCAGCATGACCCGCTTGTCATCGGGCATGTTGCCGAAAGACACGCTCGCGTAGAGGTCCCGGCCGTAGTCCAGCCAGTCATAGGACTGCAGGCGGCTTGTGGCTGCTGTGGAGCTCGCCATGAATTCGTCAGCGAGGATATGCCCCCAACCGAATCGGTTGTTGTCGACGACTTTGATCTGTGCCTGTTGGCCAACGAATTCTTTAACATTCCAGGATGCCCAATCCAGCGATTCACTGTCGTTGCCCGTGGCCGTGCGGACCACCTTTCCGTTGACAACCAGGTTCACGGTCTCTTCATCGGACCTGGGAACAGCGGCGGTGTCGGTGAGCATGACGTGGTCAAGGGTCAGGTGTCCCCACCCGCCGGTAGCTTGGTCAACGACCCGAAACTGGGCATTCTGTCCTGCAAATTCGGAGACGTCCCAGCCCTTCCAGTTAAGGACTCCGGAATTATCTCCTGCCAGGGAACGGACCACCTTGCCGTTGATGAGCAACTGGACAGCCAGGATCTGTCCGGAGTCCGCAGAGCGGTTGCCGCCGCCGACCAGCATGCTCATGAAATTATTGGTAATGGGGAATTCCGGTGATGTCAGTGTGCCCTGGCGGTCATCGCCCGGTACGGTGCCCGTGTCGAAAGTGTTGATCCGCCTGGTCCCGATGTAAAAGTCCCCGCCACTACTAGCGGGCTGGAAGTTCGCTGTCAGATCGCCAGTTCCGGTCCAGCCGGAGTCGGCCAGTGTGGTCCCTGCGGGAACCTCGAAGCCGTTGAATTTAAGCTCCCCCTCGGGTGGGGTGTTGTCCAGCTTGTCGGAGACTCGCGGGTGCTTTCCGCCACCCACGAGGAAGTTCAAATAGTCGTCGGACACCGTAAAGGTTGGTGACTGCATGGACCCAAGCGGCCAGTCACCGTCGTTGAACGAATTGATGAGGCCCGGGGCGCCGAATCCGGACACCGGGCTCTGGCCGGCAATGGCACCGGAGGCGGGGGCATTACCGAAGGGCCCGTTCTTCCAATTGCCCGGCTCGTTGTTTACTGTCCAGCCGTTGTAGGTTCCGTCGTTGAATCCGGCCAGGACCTTGCCGGGAGGAAGTGTGTCCACGGGCTTGGTGGTCTCTGAGGTGAAGGTGGTGCCGTCGAAGTTGCCCACGAAGTACTGGCCGGCGGAGCCGCCGGCCACACCGCCGGGGTTGATGTTGACCACCATGACCCACTTGATGTTGTTTGTGTCGCCGTCCACGGCCAGAGGGAACATGTCAGGGCATTCCCACTGGCCGCCGGTGGCGTTGGCGGGCCCGAATTCGCTCAGCGCCGTCCAGTCCTTAAGGTTGGCGGACTTGTAGAGGACGACCTTGTGGGCCTGGGCTTCGACCGCGGTCATTACCCAGTAGCCGCCGCCCCCTGGTTTGTCGTACCAGAAGACCTTCGGGTCACGGAAGTTGGCGGAGTTCCGGTTCAGGACAGGATTGCCGGAGTACTTGCTCCAGGTCTGCCCGTCGTCGAGGCTGTAGGCCAGGGACTGCGCCTGCAGCCCGCGGTGCGCCGAGGCTTCCTTGTAGGCGCTGGTGAAGATCGCAATTAGTGGAGGATTCTCTTTCGTGCCGAAACCGGACGTGTTGTCCTTGTCGACGACGACGCTGCCGGAGAAAATGTCCTGCTCTGCATCGGTGGAGATCGCCAGCGGCTGCTCTTTCCAGTGGACAAGATCCGTGGACGTGGCGTGGCCCCAGGACATGTTCCCCCAGGTGTTGCCGGAGGGGTTGTGCTGGTAGTACATGTGGTAGACGCCCTTGTAGAAAACGAGTCCGTTGGGGTCGTTCATCCAGTTTCTTGCGGGCGTGTAGTGAATGGCCGGCCGGTAGGGTTCGTCGCCGGGGCCCGTGGCGGCCGCCGCCGGCAGGGAACCTGCCAATGCCGCGGCCAGCGTCAATCCCGCGAGTGTCAGTGCAGAAACGGCATGCGTCCTGCTGGTGGTCGTTCTCTTCATCTGCTTGTTTCGCCCTTCGTTGCGCGTGTCTGCGATAGACAACGTTGTCAGTGCGAAGGACGCTAAGTTATGTCCATCAGACAAGTCAACGGTTCCGGCGGCTCGGGCATGAGTCCGCCAGACCCGCGGAAGAGTCGGGCCAAGCGATGGGCGGGCAGCCGTCATGGCCCCACCAGCGGACAGCTTGGAAGGGAGTCTTTTGGGTACGTGGTTCCGTTCAGACAAACCAGGGAGCGCGGACGCAGCCCCGCGGACGGGGGCTGGAGGAGTCGTGGCCGCGGGCTATTCCACCGGCAGGAGCCAGGTCAGCTCAGAGGCGTCGCCTTCGATGTGGCGGGCCAGTTCCTCGTTGAACCTGGCGCCGTAATCGGCGTGGATGTGTTCCTGGAATGCGGCTTCGTCGCTGTAGACCTCGAAGACAAAGTACTCCCGGGGATTTTCTTCTCGCGTGTAGGGAAGGAACAGTTCGTTGCCCGGTTCCTGGCG
This sequence comes from Actinomycetota bacterium, assembly GCA_046730875.1. Classification (GTDB taxonomy): domain Bacteria; phylum Actinomycetota; class Actinomycetes; order Actinomycetales; family Micrococcaceae; genus Arthrobacter. The sequence goes on from JBKPJW010000420.1 coordinate 3,419, forward strand.
GACGTGCCGGGTCAGTTCGAGCATCATCTCCGCGACGCGGGCTTCGCTGCCGGGTTTGACGGTGAATTCGGCGTATAGGGTTTTGGTCATCATGGTCCCTTTCAGGTCAAGGCCTTCGGCGGAGTGTTTAGGAAGTTCCCCGGCGTCAGGCCGGGGGGCGGAGTTCGCCGGAGCCTCTTTGTATCAGCTCGGAGGGGACGACATAGGTACGTGGAGGCTGCTGGTCGCCGTCAATCCTGGCCAGCAGCCGCTCCGCTGCCAGCTTGCCGATCCGCTCGGGGTGCTGGGCGATGACGGTTACGCCGGGGTCCATCATGTCGGCAAGTGTGAAGTCGTCGAACCCTATCAAGGCCACTCGTTTGCTGAGTCCGAGTTCTCTGAGAGCGCGCATGGCGCCGAAAGTGACCAGGTTTTGGCTGGAGAAGATTGCAGTCGGCGGGTCCGCAGCAGTGAGAAGCTCCAGGGCGGCCAGCCTCGCCGATTCCTCGTCGTGAAGGTTTTCGCGGACGGGAACCGTTGAGGTGGGAATGCCCTGCCGGCCGATCTCCTCCATGAACCCCCGCCGGCGTTCCCGGGCGGTCTGGATGTCTGTGCGGTCGCCCAGATAGGCGAGTCTGGTGTGGCCGCGGCTCATCAGGTGAGCGGCCGCTTTCGCGGCGCCTGCGGCGTTGTCCGTCACGACGGCGTCTGCTTCCATTCCTACCGGTTCGCGGTCGATGAAGACCAAGGGCAGGTCACGGGAATGCTCCGGGATTACATACGCCTGGCTTCGGGCGATCGGCGTCAGGATGAGCCCGTCGACGCGCCGGCCCAGAAACGCTGTAACGATGGCCTGCTCCCGCCGGGGGTCATCATCGAGGCTCGCGGCAAAAACCGCGATCCCCCGGGTCCCCAGGGCATCTTCTATGGCCCGGTTGATCTCGCCGCTGAAGGGGTTGGAGACACTCGGCAGCAGGAGCCCGACGGAGAGCGTTCTTCTGCCCGCGCGGCGCAGGCTGCCGGCCGCCATGTCCAGCTGGTAGTTGAGTTGTCGTGAAGCGCTGAGCACCTTTTCCCTGGTCGCTTCCGACACGCCAGGTTCATCATTGATCACCCGGGAGACGGTCTTGATTCCGACGCCGGCAAGCGCTGCCACATGACGCATCGTGGGACGACTGGCGGAAAGGGCCGGCTGGCTACGATCGGACATCGTTGTCAAGAAAATCGCTCCTTCAAAGTTGCATCTATTGACTCTCCGGTGTGATGCTGCTTACATCGTACATGACATCGTTGTCGAGGCCAGTGAGGGCCTCAAACACCAGGAGATTCAATGTTGAGTTCCAAAGCACCCCGTTCAACGGCCACCCGCCTGTTCGCTGCAGGAGCAGTGTTGACCCTGGGAGCGCTCAGTCTTTCTGCCTGTGGTGGAAGTGCCCCGTCCGCCTCATCAACGGGAAGCGCGTCCGCTGAAAAGGTCGGCGTTTCCCTGATCGTCAAGACCACGACCAACCCGTTCTTCGTCTCCATGCAGGACGGGGCGAAGAAGGCGGCCGAGGCCGGCGGCGTTGACCTTAAGCTCGCAGCCGGCAAGGCTGACGGCGACGAGGACACCCAGATCCAGGCCATCGAGAACGCCATTTCCAAGGGCGACAAGGGCATCCTGATCACGCCCAACGGCCCGTCCGTCGTTGACGCGCTGAAGAAGGCCAAGGACGCCGGGCTCTTCGTCATCGCCCTGGACACCCCGCCCGACCCCGCCGACGCCGCAGACATCACGTTCGCCACGGACAACTTCGCCGCCGGCGAGCTGATCGGCAAATGGACCGCCGCCCAGCTGGACGGGAAGAAAGCGACGATTGCCCTCGTCGATCTCTTTGACGACAAGGTCGTCTCGGTCGACTACAACCGCGACCAGGGCTTCCTGACCGGCCTCGGTATCGACACCGCGGACAAAAAGAAGAACGGCGACGAAGCCAAGACCGGCAAGTACACCGGCGGCAAGGGCGGCGACTACGAAATCGTCGGCAGCCAGGCCTCCCAGGGCGCCGAGGACGGCGGACGCACCGCCATGGAAACCCTCCTCGCCAAGAACCCGAACATAAACGTCGTCTACACCATCAACGAACCTGCAGCAGCAGGTGCCTTCGAGGCACTGAAGGCCGCCGGTAAGGAAAAGGACGTGCTGGTCGTCTCGGTTGACGGCGGCTGCACCGGCGTCAACAATGTCAAGGCCGGCGTCATCGGCGCCACGGCCCAGCAGTACCCCGTCAAGATGGCCGAACTGGGCGTCAAGGCCATCGTTGACCTCGCCAAGACCGGCCAGAAGCCGGCCAACTCTCCGGGGCTGGACTTCTATAACACTGGCGTCGAGCTCGTCACCGACAAGCCGGCAGACGGCGTCAAGAGCATCACCACCACCGAAGCCTCCGACATCTGCTGGGGAAAGTAGCACACCCAGCTTCACTGCGGGCGGGGAGGTCGGAGCCAGCTTGTCGGCCTCCCCGTACTGCATCTACCGAGCTAGGCCCGCTCTAGCACCCATCACGGAAGATCAGGACCAATCGTGACCCAGCAACAGACCGCCGGCCCGCCCAGCGCCGGGCATGCCGATCTGGCGGAGGAATTCCTCGACCGCCAGACACCGCTCAGCCGGATACGCAATATCCTCCACCGCTACCCGGCGGTCAGCCCCGCCCTGGTACTTCTCATCTCGGTGGTCGTGTTCGGCCTCCTCAATGAGAGGTTCCTGCGGGTTGAAAACCTCTCCCTGATTACCCAGCAGGTCTCCGTCGTCGGCACCCTGGCCATCGCCCAGACCCTCATCATCCTCACCGCAGGCATCGACCTTTCCGTCGGGGCCGTCATGATCCTTTCGTCCATGGTCATGGCCCAACTCGCTGTCAATAACGGAGTGCCCGCGCCAATCGCGCTGCTCGCGGGCCTGGTCGTCGGACTCGCCGCCGGGGCCCTGAACGGGTTCTTGGTCACCCGGTTCCGGCTCCCGCCGTTCATCGTCACCCTCGGCACCCTGAATATCTTCATCGCCCTGACACTGCTCTACTCCAACGGAGCGACGGTGCGCGGTTCGGCCATGCCGGCCCTGCTGACCTGGACCGGAACCACCTTCCCGGTGGGCCCGGTCAGGATCTCCACCGGAGTCGTCGTGATGCTCCTGCTCTACATCGCCATCGCGTTCATCCTCGGCAAAACCGCCTGGGGGCGGCACGTCTACGCCGTAGGCGATGACAAGGAAGCCGCCCGCCTGGCCGGTATCGCCGTCAACAAAGTCCTCATGAGCGTCTACCTCGCCGCCGGCGCCGTCCTGGCCGTCGGCGCCTGGATACAGATCGGCCGCACCAACGCAGCCAGTCCCAACGCCGGCGTCGACCTGAACCTGGACTCCATCACCGCCGTCGTCATCGGCGGAACCAGCCTCTTCGGCGGACGCGGCTCCGTCTGGGGAACCCTCCTCGGAGCCCTGATCGTCGGTGTCTTCCGCAACGGCCTCTCCCTCGCAGGCCTTGACGTGCTCTACCAGACACTCGCCGTGGGCGTCCTCATCATCCTCGCTGTGTCCATCGACCAGTGGATCCGAAAGGTGAAATCATGACCGCCACCCACCTGGAGCCGGCCGGAACCCAAGTACGCCAGCCCATCCTGCAGGCCAGGAACCTCGTCAAGACCTTCGGCCGCGTCGTCGGCCTGGACGGCGTCAGCCTGGATCTGTACCCGGGCGAAGTCTTGGCCATCATCGGCGACAACGGCGCAGGAAAGTCCACGCTGATCAAGTGCCTCACCGGGGCCGAAATTCCGGACACCGGCGAACTGATGGTGTCCGGGCAACCGGTCCACTTCAAACGCCCCCAGGACGCCCGTGCCCACGGCATCGAAACGGTGTACCAGAACCTCGCCGTCTCGCCGGCCCTGGACGTCGCCTCCAACCTGTTCCTGGGCCGGGAGGAACGGCGTGCAGGACTCCTCGGGAGCGTATTCCGGATGCTTGACACTAAAGGCATGCGCACGAAGGCCAAGCAGGAGCTGACCCGGCTGGGAATCTCCACCCTCCAGGACGTCACAGTGCCGGTGGAGAACCTCTCCGGCGGCCAGCGCCAGGCTGTCGCCGTGGCCCGCGCCGCGGCGTTCGGTTCAAAAGTGGTCGTGCTGGACGAGCCGACGGCGGCACTCGGCGTCCGGGAATCGAACCAGGTCCTGCAGTTGGTCCGGGACCTCCGGGACCGCGGCCTGCCAGTGATCCTGATCAGCCACAACATGCCCCACGTGTTTGACGTCGCGGATCGGATCCACATCCAGCGCCTCGGCAAATGCGCCGCCACGATCACCCCGCAATCACACACCATGACTGATGCAGTTGCAATCATGACCGGTGCAGCCACCGCCTAGGCCATTGCTGCCGCCATGCCAGTCCGCGGACCGGGTGACCGTTCCGCGGACTGATATGGCTCGGACAGGCCCCGCCATCAGCTTCCACGAGAGACAGATCATGGATTACCTCACAACAGCCCGGCACGACGCTCACCAGACGCTCGACGTCATGGTGGTAGGCGAAGCGCTGATCGACGTGGTCACCACGTCAGATGACAAGATGGAACACCCAGGCGGCTCGCCGGCCAATGTCGCCTACGGACTTGGCCGCCTCGGCATAGCCACAGGTCTGCTCACCGCCATCGCCCATGACGCGCGGGGGATCTCCATCGAAAACCATCTCCGCAGCGCGGGAGTCATACTTCTGCCCGGATCAAAATCCCTCACCCGGACGGCATCGGCAACAGCAACCCTTGCACCGGACGGCTCCGCCCGGTACGACTTCGATATCTCCTGGGACCTTGCCCCGACAGCCCCCGCCTACTTCCCAAAAATCCTGCACACCGGATCCATCGCCACGTTCCTTAGTCCCGGTGCAGGCGCCGTGAAATCCCTGCTCGAGCAGGCCCACAGACACTGCATGATCACTTATGACCCGAATATCAGGCCGGCACTGCTCGGCACCCACGCCGAAGCGAAAGCCACCTTCGAAGAGCTCGTGCCCTTGACCGACGTCGTCAAACTCAGCGACGAGGACGCCCAGTGGCTTTACCCCCACAAAAGCCTGGACGAAACCGCAGCCCACATCCTCAATTTAGGCGCGGGACTTACCGTCATCACCAGGGGTGCCGAAGGCTCGCAATTCACCACCTCCGCCGCCAACATCAGCATTCCCGCCGTGAAATCCAACGTTGCCGACACCATCGGCGCCGGGGACTCCTACATGTCCGCCCTCATCTTGGGCTTTCTAACCCGAGGAACCGAAGGCTTCGCCCCAGCTGTCTTGGACCAGCTCGGACACACCGCAGCTGCAGCCGCGGCCATAACCGTACAGCGTCCGGGAGCCAACCCCCCGACCCTGGAAGAACTCAACCTCGCAATCGGAGTTTTTCCCGTCGGCCAATATGCGGGTTCTTGAAGCACTTCATCAAAGACTGGCGTCACATACGACCCCCTGTGGAAGCTCGACCGTCTGGGGCGGAACACCCGGCGTATCCTGGGCATCAAGCAAACGAGTCAGCGCCTCCCACATAGGCAGGATGCTCGGAGTCTCCGCGCCACGGTCTACCGGTATCTCGCTTAGGCCTAGGGCTGGTAGTACTCCTCTGTCGGAGTAAAGCCTGCACGGTCCACTTTCCGGTGGTAGTGAACCCCGGTGAGCCCACCCAGCACGGCGCCTACCAGGGCGACGGCGGCCACCGCGATGGCCGCAATGGCGCCGTCTATACTCAACTGCTCCCCGACCAGCGGAAGGCGAAGGAAACTGTTGATCGTGGTCAGGACATTGGTTTGCCCCGTAATCGCCAGCAGTGCCGCCGCGCCGGCTCCGATGACGCCCCACACCCACACCATGAGCCCTTGGCCGACGCCGTTGAAACGCGCCATCCGCCCTGCCACATAACCACCCGAAAAATAAGCGAGGAACTGGAGCGACAGAAGGACGAACATACCGGTCATGCCACCTGACGATTCCTGGCCTGTGCGGGCGAGCGGGTCCGCGCCGGGCAGAAAACCGGCCCTGCCGGCCGCCGCAACCAGAGCAACCAGCAAAACAGCCATCGCGGTTGAGACCAGCCAGCCGAAGAAGGCCGAGCCGATCTTGATGCCGCCGAACCGCTCCTCTTCCCGGGCGACCACGGTTTCGCGTTCAGCGGCGGCCGGGTCGTCCAGCAGCATGCTGTCGACCGGGCCGCCCGTGTCATCGAAGTACCCGTCGTTCTCGCCACCGGGGAAGACGCGGTCAGTCTCTTCGTAGAAGCGGGCGTCAGGACTGTGGTCCGAAGCGAGACTTTCCGTTTGATTCAGGGGTTCAGGAGTGCCGTCCCAGTCTGCGTCGAGCCGTCGCGCATCATCAGGACCGCTTGCGCTGTCCATCACGCATCCTCCCTTTTAAGTGATCCGGGCTCATTTTTACTAGGCTCACTGCCAAGGTGAACCGTGCCGGATGCTGTTAAAGCTATGCGCACTCAGCCCGGTTTGCGAGAGGCTTTGGGCCCGACCTTGACCCGGGGTGGCGCGGTTATTTTTCTCGGCCAAATCGTCGCGTTCACCGCGATTCTCGCCCGGCCGGAATTGTCGGAGTCCTCGGCCGCGTAGCCCGACTGATCACACACCTACGGTCACCAGTTCCTGAAACTCTTCCGGCACCTTGGAGAGCGGAATCCGCTGTGTCCAAGGTTTCCAAGGAACCGGGATGGTGCCACTGGCGGGAGTATGTGGCTGGTTCGTCGTCAGCGGGGGAGCGGGAGGTGGTCCGGGATGCGGGGTTTGGCGTTGCCGGTGAAGGTGAACTTCGCGTCGTCGCCCTCGCCTTCGACGTCCACCACCACGATGTCGCCGGAGTGCAGCTCGCCGAAGAGGATCTTCTCGGAGAGCTGGTCCTCGATCTCGCGCTGGATGGTGCGGCGCAGCGGCCGGGCACC
>JBKPJW010000421.1:0-8440 GCA_046730875.1 Actinomycetota bacterium
ACCGCAACCTCCTCACCCTGCGCGGAGCCCTCAGCGACGGCACACAGATTTCCGTCGCCGGTACCCTGACCGGGCCCAAGCAGGTCCAGAAGCTGGTGGGAATCAACGGCTTCGAGCTCGAGATCCCCATCAGCGAGCACCTCGTGGTGGTGGCCTACTCCGACCGCCCCGGCGTGATCGGCACAATCGGGCACATCCTGGGTATGAACAACATCAACATCGCCGGCATGCAGGTGGCACGCCAGGCAGAGGGCGGCCAGGTGCTGGCCCTGCTGACCATCGACAGCTCCGTTCCCCAGCAGGTCCTTGACGCGATCAAGGCCGGGATCGGCGCTGACATGGTCCGCGAGGTTGACCTCGAGGACTGAAACCCTCCCCGCAGGGCCCCCGCGGCGGTATGACCGCCGCGGGGGCCACGAGCGGGCGGCTGGTCTGCGTACAATGGCTAGGACCGAATTTCGGGTCTTGGCCGGCAGACCGGCCTTTACTTTTTGCACGCCACTTTCTGCACGCCCGGCACGGGACGCCCTCACTTCCGCAGGAAATGAACTTAGGCGTGCGCACGCAATCCAGCTTTCAGGAGCCCAATGAACGCCGTCCAGAGGTTCATCAGAAGCAGAGTGCTTTTGCTGACCGCGTCCATTTTGATCGTGGCCATGTGCCTGTCCGTCCTCGTCCAGGGCCAGTCCCAGGCGGCGCTGAGCAGGACCGTGGACCAAAACTCCCGGGGCCTCTATGACGTCCTGGTCCAGGTCAAGGCGGACGATAACGGCGGCCTGATGCAGCCCGATATCGCCACCGGCCAGGGCGGCATCAGCTTCGAGCAGCTGGACGCGATCCGCAAGCTCGCCGGCACCTCGGTGGCCGCGCCCATCAGCCTGGTCTCCCGCGTCACCCAGAACCTCGAGTCGCCGCGGCTGGACGCCACCGACTACCTGGGGTTCAACGCCGGCCTTGCGGGCACCTCCGGGGACCCCACCGCCACCGATCCGAGCAAGTGGCCGGCCGCGGAATCGGTCCTCAGTGACACCCCGAAGAAGTACCGGCTCACCGCCAGCGCCGTCAGCTCCGACGGCCACACCGACCAGACCCTCTTCAAGACCACGGCCGAAGGGTCCCTCGGAAAGGCAAAGCTGGTCGAAGAGCAGGTCGCCGGCGGCAACAACGTCCGCATCCAGGGACCCGCCGGCGAGACCGGCATCAAGTTCCCCACCCCGGCCGGCGGCTCCGAGCACAACCTCTTCAACCTCTCCGTCTCACTGCCCATGGCACCGCAGGTGACCGAGTCGGTGGTCGCCGTCGACCCCGTCTCCGAACGCGCACTGCTCGGCACGGCCGGTGACTTCCTGGCCCCGCTGGAAAAGGCCCCGCCCGCCGACGCCCGCAACGCCGGCGCGATCGGCCGGCACTTCGAAAGCCTCTTCACCAACGGCATCGGTATGGACGAACTCAAGGAAGGCCCGGACTTCCTCGGCGTCAAGCTCAAGTACTGGGCGCCGCTGATGACCCAGTACCAGCAGGCCAAACGCGACGGCCAGCTCACCGCCGATTCCCAGGCCATCCCGCTGATCGTCCGCTCGGGCACCGCCCTGGACCTGAAGTACTCGGTCAAGATCGAGGAAATCGACGGCTCCGGCAACGTCACCAAGGACGTCGGCACCGTGACCCGTTCGCTGGACAAGGACTACCTGCCGTTCGTCTCCAAGTCCCCTTTCGCCCTCGCCTGGCCCGGGTCCAAGGACCTTTCGCAGCTCATGGGTGAAACCGGGTCCTTCAGCCAGGGCCTCTACAACCCGGCCACCTGGACCACCGACTTCGCCGCGGCCCCGACCTACAAGGACGGCGACACCGCCGCCAACGGCGCCGCCGACAAGAGCGCCACACCCGGCGACTGGGTCACCGTGAACCGGCTGCCGGACAAGGCCGCCAACGGCGCCGCCGTCGACCAGACCCAGCGCGACCCCGTCGACGAACGCTCCTACCGGGAAAACCTCGAAACCGGCAAGAAGCTCGCCACCCCGCTGGCCATGGTCTACGGCACCTTCGACGCCGCCCAGGTCAAGGACGCTGCCGGCGACATCAACAGGCTGCCCCTGGGCGGCTACGACCCCGCGCCGTTCACCCTGACCAAGGACGCGACCGGCACGGACGCCAACACCGAACTCAAGCCGTCGCTGAGCGCCACGGGCCTGGTCAGCCAGTCCGCCGGTGCCATCACCGACTACTACGGCCTCGCTGCCGCCCGCGGCTACGAGCAGAACGCCTCCGTGATCGACGCCATCCGGGTCCGCGCGAAGGTTCCCGGAAGCTGGAAGCAGGCGCAGCCCGAGGTGGAGAAGCTCGCCAACGAGATCCGCGACATGGGCCTGCAGGCCACCGTCGTGGCCGGTTCGGCCCGCGAGGACACCAACATCGCCGTTCCCGGCTACTCCAAGGACGACGCCGGCAAGGAATCGCCGCTGGGCACCGTGCAGCAGTCGTGGGTCCGCCAGGACGCCGCGGATGCCGTGACCGGCTCCCTGTCGGCGACCAACCTGACCCTGCTCTTCCTGACCCTCTGCGGCGCGGCACTGCTGACCGGCGCGTCCACCGTCAGCTATGTCCGTAAGCGGCGCAGCGAGGCCGGCACCCTGCGTGCCATGGGCTGGACCCAGCGCAGGATCCGCTCCTGGGTGCTCGCCGAATTCGGCGTCGGCGCCGCGCTGCTCGCCGTCGTCGGCCTCGCCCTGAGCCTGCTCAGCTGGAGCACTGCCACCGCGGTGGTCTCGGCGTCGGTCCTGGTGCTGTACGTCGGCGCCGCGTTCTTCGCCGCGCAGCAGCTGCGCCACCGCGAGGTAGTGGACCAGGAACCCCAGCACGATGAGCGGCTCATTGCCGTTGACTCGCCGCTGACCTTTGCCAACCGGCAGCTGAGCACCAACAAGTTCAACACGCTCTCGCTCGCCGTCGCCGTCGGCGTCTTCGGTGCTGCCGTCGGCGGACTGGTCGCCCTGCTGATCGACATTCCCCGGGCCGCCGGCGCCAGCGCCCTCAGCGGGCTTGCCGCGGCCAGTATCACGCTCCCGAGCATCATCCTGGCCGTGTCCGGGGTAGCGGTGGGCCTGGTCCTGACCATGGTCACCGGACGCTTCGAGCTGCAGGCCAAACGCCAGTACCTCGGCACGCTGCGGGCGATGGGCTGGAACCCGGACATGCTGGGCCAGGTCCGCTTCTTTGAAAACGCCATGGTGGGAACCGTCGCGCTGCCGCTGGGTGTCGTGGGCGCCCTGGGCATCGGGCTCCTCCTTGCCCCCTATGCCGCACTGTGGGCCGCAATTGCCGGTCTCGTGGCTGTACTTTGCTGGATTCCGATTGCAACGAAAGTGGTCCAATGACTAACGAGCTGAACCTTGACCGGGAGGCACACGACCGGATGACCGCCAGCACCCGTCGCGGCGGCCACAAGACCCGCGCCAACACGATCGTGAAGGCCGCGGACCACGCCACGCCGCTGGAACTGAGCAACATCACCATCCATTACGGCGGCGGCAAGGGCGGTGCCGAGCCGGTCAATGTCGTTGACGATTTCAACATGACCCTGCACGCCGGCGAAATGCACTGCGTCGCCGGCCGCTCCGGCTCCGGCAAGACCAGCATCCTGACCGTCGGCGCGGGCCTGACCCTGCCGACGTCGGGCCGGGTGTTCTGGGAAGGCGATTCGCTCGAGACCATGGGCGACGACGAGATCTCCGACCGCCGTCGGGCCCTGATCGGTTACGTTGACCAGGGCGGTGCCCTGATCGACGGGATGAGCGCCCTGGAGAACGTCCTGCTGCCGGCCGTCCCGGACGGTGAGGTCGAAAAGCGCCGGGACATGGCCAAGGACCTCCTGGACCTCGTGGGCCTGGGCCGGCGCATGCGCCACCGCCCGGCCCAGCTCTCCGGCGGTGAGCGCCAGCGCGTGGCGATCGCCCGCGCGCTGATCCTGGGCACGCGCGTGCTGGTGGTCGACGAGCCCACGGCCAGCCTGGACCGTGCCGCGGCCAACCGCATCATCAGCATCCTCAAGGACACCACCTCGGACGGCATTGCCGTGCTGGTGGCTTCACATGACCACGAACTTGTCCGCCAGAGCGATACCCTCACCGAACTGATCTAGATTTAGACCGTGACTTCTACTGACAAAACCCCGTTCTACATCACCACGGCCATCACGTACCCCAACGGGGTGCCGCACATCGGCCACGCGTACGAGTACATCGCCACCGATGCGATGGCCCGCTTCAAGCGCCTGGACGGGTTCGACGTCTTCTTCCTCACCGGCACCGACGAGCACGGCATGAAGATCGCCCAGACCGCGGAGAAGGAAGGGCTGGCGCCCAAGGAACTGGTGGACCGGAACGCCGAGATCTACAAGGCGGCGCACGCCGCCCTGGGAGTCTCGTACGACCGCTTCATCCGCACCACGGACGCCGACCACTATGCGGCGTCGCAGGCGATCTGGAAGAAGATGGAAGCCAACGGGGACATCTACCTGTCCAAGTACGAGGGCTGGTATTCGGTCCGGGACGAGGCGTTTTACGTCGAGGACGAGACCGTGGTCAAGGATGACGGCATCCGTTACTCCCGTGAATCCGACACCGAGGTCACGTGGACGGCCGAAGAGAGCTACTTCTTCCGGCTGTCCTCCTACCAGGACAAGCTGCTCGCGCTCTATGAGGCCCACCCCGAATTCGGTGCACCGCAGTCCCGCTTCAACGAGGTGATCAGCTTCGTCAAGCGCGGGCTGGAGGACCTCTCGATCAGCCGCACCACGTTCGACTGGGGCGTCCCCGTGCCCGGCAACGACAAGCACGTCATGTACGTGTGGGTGGACGCGCTGACCAACTACCTCACCGGCGTCGGCTACCCGGACGTTGAATCGGCGTCCTTCCAGAAGTTCTGGCCGGCCGACGTCCACGTGATCGGCAAGGACATCTCCCGCTTCCACGCCATCTACTGGCCGGCGTTCCTCATGAGCGCCGGACTTGAACTGCCGAAGCGGATCATGATCCACGGCTTCCTGCAGAACAACGGCGTCAAGATGTCCAAGTCGCTGGGCAACGTCGTGGCGCCCGCGGACTTCGTGGCCCAGTACGGCCTGGACCAGGTCCGCTACTTCTTTCTGCGCGAGGTCCCCTTCGGGGCGGACGGCAACTACAACCACGAGGCGATCGTGGGCCGGATGAACTCGGATTTGGCCAACAACTTCGGCAACCTGGCGCAGCGTTCCCTGTCCATGGTGGCCAAGAACTGCGAGGGCCGGGTTCCGGCGCCGGGCGGGCTCTCCGCCGAGGACGCCGCGCTGCTCGGGCAGGCCAACGGCCTGCTGGACGTTGTCCGCGCCGCGTTTGAGAAGCAGGAGTTCAGCCGGGCGCTGGAGGCCATCTGGACCGTTCTCGGCGACACCAACGCCTACTTCGCCGAGCAGGCCCCGTGGGTGCTGCGCAAGACCGACGTCGAGCGCATGAACACGGTGCTCTACGTGACGCTCGAGGTTTTGCGGATCGTCGCGATCCTGGCCCAGCCGGTCATGCCGACGGCGACCGCCGCGATCCTGCACACGCTCGGCCAGCCCGACGGCGAGGCGCGCCAGTTCGCTGCCCTCGGCACGCCGATCGTCGCAGGCACCGAACTGCCCGCCCCGGCACCGGTGTTCCCGAAGTACGAGGAACCCGCCGAGGCGTAACAGTGCGTTTCGGATACTGAGACGACTTGACCAGAATGTGGATGACTTGGCTACCCTGAAAATATGAGCGCATCCACGATTGATCTGGCAGTCATCCCGGGCGACGGCATCGGCCCGGAGGTCACGGCCGAGGCCCTGAAAGTCCTTGAGAAGGCTGCGGCCGCCGAGGGGATCGTGCTCCAGCAGACCCACTACAAGCTGGGCGCGGAGCACTGGCTGAAGACGGGGGAGACCCTGCCTGCAGCCACCCTCGCCGACCTTCGCACCCGCGACGCCATCTTGTTCGGCGCCGTCGGGGCGGCCCCCGGCGATACCCGGATTCCCTCCGGCATCATCGAGCGTGAGCTCCTGCTGAAGCTGCGCTTCAGCCTGGACCACTTCGTCAACCTGCGGCCCTCCCGCCTGTACGCCGGCGTCGGCAGCCCGCTCGCCAACCCCGGCGAGATCGATTTCATCGTGGTCCGCGAAGGCACCGAGGGTCCCTACGTGGGCAACGGCGGCACATTGCGCGCCGGCACCCCCCACGAGGTCGCCACCGAGGTATCCCTGAACACGGCCCACGGCGTGGAGCGCGTGGTCCGCGATGCGTTCCGCCGGGCCAACGACCGCCCCCGCAAGAAGCTCACCCTCGTGCACAAGCACAACGTCCTGGTCTTCGCCGGCCAGCTCTGGAAGCGCACCGTCGAAGCCGTGGCCGAGGAGTTCCCCGAGGTCACCCACGACTACCTGCACGTTGACGCCGCCACGATCTTCATGGTCACCGAGCCGTCCCGCTTCGACGTGATCGTCACCGACAACCTGTTCGGCGACATCATCACCGACCTCGCGGCAGCCGTGACCGGCGGGATCGGCCTTGCCGCCTCCGGCAACATCAACATGGACCGCACCGCGCCGTCCATGTTCGAACCCGTGCACGGGTCCGCCCCGGACATTGCCGGCCAGCAGAAGGCCGACCCCACCGCCGCCATCCTCTCCGCGGCCCTCCTGCTCGATCACCTCGGCTTTGCCGGAACGGCCCGGAAGATCGAGGCAGCCGTAACGGCCGACGTCGAAGCCCGCGACGGCGCCTTCCGCACCACCAGCGAGGTGGGCGACGCCATCGCGGCGGCGCTGTAGGCAACGTCCCAGGTAAGGCAGCCAACCGAGCCCCGCGAGTGCCGCAAAACGCCGCCGCCAACGGGCGTAAGCTAGTTTCGAATCACCAATATGCTGCCGTGGTCCGACGGTGAACCACGTTCCCGCACCCGGCAGCCGATCGTGGAGGAACCATGACTCAGACTGCCCATGGCGTCGAATTCACCCAGCACCTGTCGGAGACCCCGAAGTCTGCTGAAGAGCGTGCCGCCATCCTGGCGAACCCGGGATTTGGCGACTATTTCACCGACCACACCGCGATTGTCGACTACACCGTCGATGCCGAGGGCAACGGTGGCTGGCACGACGCTCGGGTTGAGCCGTACGGTCCGATTTCCCTGGACCCGTCGGCCGCAGTGCTGCACTACGGGCAGGAGATCTTCGAGGGCCTGAAGGCCTACCGCCACGCCGACGGTTCGATCTGGACGTTCCGCCCGGAGGCCAACGCGGCGCGCCTGAACAGGTCCGCCCGGCGTCTTGCCCTCCCCGAACTCCCCGAAGAGTACTTCCTTGGCGCCATCCGCGAACTCGTGGCCGCGGACAAGGAATGGGTGCCTTCCGGCGACGGCGAGGCCCTGTACCTGCGGCCGTTCATGATCGCCACCGAGGCGTTCCTGGGCGTCCGGGCAGCGCGCGAGGTCTCCTTCCGCGTGATCGCCTCCCCGGCCGGCAATTACTTCGGCGGCGAGCTCAAGCCCGTCTCCATCTGGATCTCGCGCGAATACGCCCGCGCCGGCCGCGGCGGAACCGGCGCCGCCAAGTGCGGCGGCAACTACGCCGCCTCGCTGATCGCCCAGCAGGAAGCCGAGGCGCACGGCTGCAAGCAGGTCCTGTTCCTGGACCAGTTCAACGACAACGCCGTCGAGGAACTCGGCGGCATGAACGTCTTCTTCGTGATGAAGGACGGTTCGCTGGTCACCCCCGCGCTCTCCGGCACCATTCTCGAGGGCGTCACCCGGATGTCCGTGATGGAAGTGGCACGGGACATGGGACGGGAAGTCACCGAACGCAAGATCACCCTGGACGAATGGCGCGACGGGGTAGCCTCCGGCGAGATTGCCGAGGTCTTCGCCTGCGGCACCGCGGCCGTCATTACCCCCATTGGCGTGCTCAAGGACGCCACGGAGTTCATCGGCTCCGAAGAAGCGACGGCGGGGGAGACCACCATGGCCATCCGCGCCCGGCTGCTCGGGATCCAGACCGGCACCGTGGAGGACACCCACGGCTGGCTGACCCGCCTCGCCTAAACGGATCTTCCCGGACCCGTAGATCAGCGCCCGACGGCGGCCCTCACCTCGCGGTGACGGCCGCCGTCGGCGTCTGCGGCTCCGGGCCCCGACGGGCGCTGCCACTCGTCCCCCCGGCGTGCGGAATGCAAGGATGGGACCGTGACCTCCGAGACATCCAGCGGCATTGTCCGCAGCAGCGAACAAACCCGGTTCCGCCTCGCTCCCAACCCGGGTCCCATGAGCCTGGCCGGAACCAACTCCTACCTCATCGGCGCCCCCGGGGCGGCGGCCACGGTGATGGTGGACCCCGGGCCCCTCGACGAGACCCACCTGCAGGCGCTGGGAGGCGAGGGGCCGGTCGAACTCATCC
>JBKPJW010000422.1:0-5106 GCA_046730875.1 Actinomycetota bacterium
GCACGTGCGGGGCAACGTCGTCGTACTGTAACGCCACATCGATACCCGCCGCGACGTCCCGGGCGATCTGTTCCTCGAACGCGGAGGCGATAACCATCACCGCCGTTGCACCCAGGCGCTCGACCTCGGCCGCGAGATTCTCGGCAGCCTTCCCGGAGCCAAAAAGGACCCGCTGCCCCAGGGTGACGTGGTTAAAGTACAGGCTCATGCTGACGTGCCTCGATTCAGGATGGCGGACATGGCGTCCAGGAGGGCGGTTTCGGGATTGGCAGGCAAGCTGGCGGCGCGCCAGCCGACGTGTTTGTCCGGTCGCACCAGCACTGCCCCGTCTTCCTCGACGCCGCGCAGTTTCGCCCAGTCGAAATAGAGGTCGGTGACGTCACGGCCGGGGCCGATAACCACTGCCTTTACCTCCACGCCCAGCTGATCGCTCACCTTCTGAGCGGCGGTGGCCCAGTCCTCGCCGGTAATGCCGGTGAAGAGCGTGAACTGGCCGTAAGCCGCCAGGTCGTGGGTGGAGTACTTCTTGTTATTGTTACCAATCCACGCATGGGGCAGCCGCACTCCGGGATAGGTGGAGGGCTCGTAGTACAGCTCGGGGTCGCGTGAAGGTGCCGGTTTGGTGCTCCCGTCCCCGACCACGGCCGATGAGACATAGTGCTGGCCAAGCTCCACACCGTGGGCGTTGAACTCATAGTTCTTGAGCTCCATGGCTTCCTGGACTGCGGCGCGCTTGGCTGCGCCCGCCGGGCTGTTGTCCTTGCGGGATTCGATCAGGGCGCGCATGTCCTCGGGTGACTCCGCCCCGTCGATTCCGAGTGCTTCGAACAGCTTGCCGAACTCGCGGCCGGACTGGTTGGCGCGCAGCACAATCTGCCTGGCCACCGGTGCCCGTTCCGCTGTGTAGCTGTCCAGAAGCTCCTCCCCCGCCTGTCCGTTTAGGACAGCGGCCAGTTTCCACGCCAGATTGTAAGAGTCCTGGATGGAGGAGTTGGAACCCAGCCCGTTGCTGGGCGGGTGCTTGTGCACGGCGTCCCCTGCGCAGAACACCCGCCCGGACCGCAGGTTAGTGGCGTACTGCTCGTTGTTTCCCCAGAGGGACGTGCCCGTGATTTCCACCGCGAGATCCGGCAGCCCGATCAGTTTGCGGACTATCTCCGTGGCAGCGTCGTCGGTCACTTCCGGAGGTTCTTTGGTGATGTCGTATCCCCAGACGATCAGCCATTCGTTCCAAGGCCGGACCATGCGTACCAGGCCGGCGCCGATGCCTCCGATGTTCGATCCCGGCTGGATCACCCAGTACAGCACCGAGGGGCGGTGCCCCACCAGTTCGGCGATGTCCGCCTTGAACGTGATGTTCATCGAGCCGGCAATGTCCATCCGGCCCTCGTAGGGCAATTGGACGTGAGCCGCGACCTTGGACCGGGCGCCGTCCGCGCCAATCAGGTACTTGGCACGGATGCTGTATTCGCTGCCGGTGACCCGGTCCAGGACCCGGACGGTGACTCCGTCCGCGTCCTGGGTGTGGGAGAGATACTCGGTGGAGAACTGCGTCTGCGTTCCGCGGACGGTGGCGTTCCGGACAAGGATCGGCTCCAGATAGGTCTGGGGGATGTCACAGTTCAGCGAGGGCGAAGCGAGCTCGTAGTCAGCATGGCGGGCAGGGTGGTTTCCCCAGGTGAGGATGCGGCCGATCTCTTCACCGGCGAGGGAGGTGCAGAAAACAGTGTCGCCGATCATCGCGTGCGGTGTTGCCTCGGCGAGCACCTGTTCCTCGATACCCACGTCCCGGAAGATCTCCATGGTCCGCTGGTTGGTGATGTGGGCGCGCGGGGTGTTGGCCGTCCACCGGTACTTCGTGACCATCATGTTCGGCACACCCAGCGAGGAGAGAAACAAAGCGGCCGATGAGCCGGCCGGTCCGGAACCGACAATCAGCACATCGGTTTCAACGAGGTCGGGATTGCTCATGACCGCGGCCAATGCGCTTCGATCCAGGCGATGACAGGCTTGATGGTGTCATCCGAATTGGATTCGAAGATGAGGCCGTGGCCGTTACCCTCGATCCCGAATTCCTTCAGGTGGAGCCATTGGGCATCGGCGCCTGCCGTCCTCAAGAAATCGACGACGTCGGGCGCGAACCCGGCAAATCCCGAGGCGCTGCCGGTAAGGACGGCGATCGGCTTGCCCTGCAGTGCCGGCAGTCGCAGGGATTCGGGGTCAGCGCTCTGCAGCTCTTCCGGCGTTGCCTGTGACGGCACGTAGTTCATGGGGGCTGCAGTGAGTCCCCAGGAGAGACTGCCCAGGCCCGGGAAATCGGCGAACGCAGGGCCGATCGGTTCCACTGCCGCGATGCCCAGAACAAGCTCAGGGCGCGCGTCGGCCGCGAGCCAGCCTGCCGGACCGCCTGCCGAGTGTGTGACGATGATCGCCGGACCGATCCGGTCGAGCAGCCTGGCCAGGCGCTCGCCGTCCATCGCCTGCGATTCGCCCAAGTCCGCCGGTAGCGGGCCCATGGCGGCAACCAGCTGGTCAATGTCCGCCGAACCGATTTCCCGGTCATAGCCCCATTGCGTCTGGGAGCCAGCCGCCTCTTCCGGCAGGAACAAGCCTGCGGCGGCTTCGTACGGGAAGGCGCCACCCATGGGCCCCACGACATCCGGGTGGTACGGGGAGCGGCCGTGGGCGGGCCGGTCGACGATGTAGACGGCGAAGCCAGCCTCGAGGAAGCGCTGCGCCCACCCCGGCCGACCGTCGGGTGTGCCCGTCCAGTCCGTTCCTTGTCCGCCACCGCCGTGCACCAGCACCAGGGGATGGGGCTGGGTGATGTTCTCCGGCGCTTCCCAGGCCACGAACATGGGTGCACGCTGAACCGTACCCCCCGGCGTCGCGACCCGCTCTCCAGGGATCCAGAAATGACCGCGTCGGGACGTGACGAGCGGGCTGTCAGTGAGATGAGGGGCTGTGGAAGGCATGTCAGGACTCCTTTGAAGTCGAAAGGCTGGCGAGCAGTTTGCGGATTCGGGAAACCGAATCATCGTTGATGTGGTGTTCGGTGTCGTCATAGGTGTGAAGCTCGACGGCGGCACCCGCCTTGGCCAGGGCTGTGGCCGTGGCTTGGATGCGGGGCAGCGGAACCCACGTATCTTTGGCCGAGGAGGCCATCAGCACGGGGACACCGTCCAGCCCGCCGGTTTCCGGCCAGCCGTGTTCGACGGGTCCAAGGTATCCGCCGGTGTGAAGCACGACGGCCGCGTACCGGTGCTGGTTGCGCAGGAGGAATTCCGAAAGCAGGCAGGCTCCTTGGGAGAAGCCCAGCAGTACAATCTTCTCTTTCGCGAGGCCTTGCGCGGCGAGCCGCTCAAGGTGGTGCCCGACCGCCTCCAGGGCGTGGTCAAGATTGGGCTGGTTCTGATCGAACGGTTCCATGAACCCGGCCGGGTACCAGCTCGAATCATGGGCGGCGGGGAGCAGATAAGAGATGTTGGGAAGACCGATGCGGTCCGCCAGTTCCGCCATGAATGCGGGTGATTGGCCACGGCCGTGAACGGCGTAGACGGTGAGGCCGCCGGCTTCGGGCGGCGCGCCCTGGAGCGTCGGTTCCTGGGCGAGGTGGGGATTGGGCAGCATCGGGTCAGGCCATCACTGAGCCGTCACTGAGCTGGTGCCACGTGCGGTTGTGGTAAACCAGCGGGTGCGACTGGCCGGCGGGGCGGGACTCCGCGTCAGGGATTTTGACCTGCAGGACCTGGACCGCGACGACTGTGGAGTCCCCGGCCTCCATCTGGTTGACGATTCTGCCCCGGAGCCAAGCATTGGCGGCGGGAAGCACGGGCTCTCCTGTGACAAGCCGGGTCCAGATGCTGCTGTCCGCGAAGCGGTCGATGCCGGTGGTGGAGAACGTTTTAGCCAGCCCGATCTGGTCAGCGCCGAGGAGATGGACGACGACCGTGTCAGCCCGGCGCAGCGCGGGAGCCGAAGACGAGCGGCCCGACAGGGAAAAGACCAGCAGGGGCGGGGCCGCCGAGACGGAAAAAACGGACGTGGCCGTCAGGCCGACGGGCCCGTCTCCTGGGTCTGCGGTCACGACGGAAACGCCGGCCGGGTGGTTGCGGAAAGCTTCCTTGAAGTCTTCTGCGGTCAGCGTCTGTTCGAAATGACCTTCGGTAACGTCCTCGCCGAGGCGCGCGGCATGGGAAGTGGGTGACGTGGTGGACATGATTGCTCCTGGTTGTTGCGCGTGTGCCGGCCGCAGCTGCAGCCGGCACACGCAGACGGTGTGACGGGGTGTGGTCCTACTTGTCCTGGAGATCCAGGAAGACCCACCGCGCGTTCGGCGCGAGTCCGGCGAGCTGCCGTCCGCAGTTCTGCAGGACCACCGGGCCGGAGGTGATGTGCTGCGTGCCGGCGTGCATGTCACGGAAGTACCGCTGGATGTCTCCCGAGCGAAGGGCCGCGGTGGCAGCCCACTTGTAGACGGCCATGGTGACCTCATGGGCGGACCAGGTGACGTTGTTCAGGGCGAGACGGGTGAGTGTTTCCTGTTCGGTGGAAAGCAGCTCGCCCCTGTCCAGGGCAGCCTCGTTGTCCGCCCAGACCTCCATGGTCCAGGCGCGGGCCGAACGCAGCGTTGCTTCAGCCTTCGCGTACGCCGCATGGAACTGATCCGTATCAACGGTAGCGCCGGGAGCTCCCGTCTTCTTCCCGGCGAGTTCCTTCATCTCGTCCAGCAGCCTGCGCGCCACGCCGAGGGCCCACCCGGTGTGGCAGATACCTGACATGTTGGCCAGCCCCAGATGGTAGATGGCGCCACCGTTGAGGGCGTCCATGATCGAGACTTCGTAGACGAAGTTGTCCGGGACAAAGACGTCCTCGATCACGTAGTCGATGCTTCCCGTGGCCCTCAGGCCCATGACGTCCCAGTTGTCAATCAGCGTTGCCTGTTCTTTGGGGAGTGTAAAGACCAAGGCCTGGTTCGTATCCGGGCAGAAGGCGGCGGTGTGGATGTGGGTGGCCTGGTGCATGCCGGAGGCGAAGGACCAGGAACCCGAGAGGCGATAGCCGCCGTCGACCTTCGCTGCTGTTCCCAACCGGGTCCCCTGGCCG
>JBKPJW010000423.1:0-2687 GCA_046730875.1 Actinomycetota bacterium
GATCAAAGCGGCACGGTGACAATCTCCACCAAGGAGATCGTTGCCCGGGTCAAGACTGCACTCGTCGACCAGGGGGTCGGCATCGCCGCCAGGATCCCGGACATTGACAGGCAGATCGCACTGTTCCAGTCACCCGAACTGGTCCGGGCCACGAACGCCATCAGAACGCTGGATGCGACCGCCCCAATATTGGCGTGGCTAACGGTAATTACCGCCGTAGGTGCAATCGCGGTGGCCCCAAGTGGCCGGAAACGGAGCACTACGAGCGGTGTCGGCTTGGCCGTGGCCATAGCCATGGCGTTGCTGGCGCTGGCACTTGTCATCGGGCGCGCTGTCCTCCTGAATTCGATCCCGCCGGGTTCTGTCACCCCGGCCGCCGCTCAAAACCTGGTCGAGACACTCCTGGTGCCGCTGCGCACCAGCCTGCGCCTCATCTTCGTGGTCGGACTCATCATCGCTCTGGCCGCGTTCTTGGGCGGCCACTCGCGTCCGGCGGAGTTTGTCCGGCACGGCCTGGCGACTGCGGGAGACTACATCACCGGGAAGGTCGGAGCAGGCCAAGCCAAACCGTGGCAACTCTGGTTGGCCCGCTACCGGCGAATATTGGAAGCCGTGATCGTCGGAATCGCTGTGCTGGTACTAATCTTCTGGCAGGACCCGACGGCGGCCGTCGCCATCTGGACGGCGGTCCTGGCCGTGCTGGCCATTCTCCTGGTCGAACTGCTGTGCCGCCCTGCCGTTGCTCCCGGCCCCGGCGGCGAACCAGCAGTCACGGGCGGCGAGCCGGTTGTCGCCGATACCGTCCCCGTGCCCGCCGGAGGTCCCGCCGCTGGGACCGCCCCACAGCCCACGGCCGAGTCCGCATCGGGGACTCCCCACGGGCCGGCCACGGCGGCTGGTTCCCCGGCGACCGCCCCAGCAAGATCCGCCAGCGCGGATGGCCCCCCGGACGAGCCGAATCCCACGCTCCGTCTCCCCTGAGGGATGGTCTCCCCTGAGGCCACGGATCCGCTGCGGGACAGACGCCTGGTCAGGGAGGGTCCTTGTGTTGCGGCGCGGACGGCTCGGCACATTGCCGCCAGCGCTCGGCACGTTGCCGCCAGCGCTGGGCTGGCGGCGCAGACGCCGGTACAGCTAGGGGGCTGTCGGCGAGAACGGGAAGAGGTCTTCTCCTCCTCCGTGCACCACAAGGCACGTAGATTCCGGTATTTCCTTCCAGGCCCCCTGCAGATCCCCCAGCGGCTCGGAGACCACCACGCGCGCGTCGGAGGAGAGCTCTTGGAGCATGGGGTTGTCCGGGTACTGGGCGCGAAGCGTGGAGATGTCGGCACTGTGGTAGAGCGTCCGCGACATGCCTTCACTCGAGTAGCGGAACGCCCATGTGCTCTCGCCGTCGGTGGTTGCCACAGTCATCTGGATGGGGTACTGGATGCCGTGGCGCCTTCCAACGTCTTCAATCAGTCCCACGGCAGAGGCGACCGCAGCTCGCGGGTCCTGCTCCAGGCCGAAGGTGAGCGCGACGTAGAAGAACAGCTCCGAGTCCGTCGCACCCTCGATTAACGGAAACAGCGACGGCTCGACGGCGAAGGCCAAGTCGCGCTTGACCGTCGGGAAATCCGTGATGAGTCCGTTGTGCATCCACAGCCAGCGGCCGTGCCGGAACGGATGGCAGTTTGTCTGTTGGATCGCCGATCCGGTCGTGGCACGGATGTGCGCGAAAACGCGCCCGGCGGACGCCTGGGCGGATAATTCGCGGAGGTTGCGGTCGTGCCAGGCCGGCTCGGTGCTGCGGAACACTCCGGGCGTCGGGGCCGATCCATACCAGCCAACGCCGAATCCGTCGCCGTTGGTCGTCTCGACTCCCATGCGTGCGTGTTTGCTCTGCATGACGAGCGAGTGGACTGGCTTGTACAAAAGATCATCAAGTTTCACCGGGGAACCTGAATACGCGAGCCAACGGCACATGGCGTCCTCCTCCACTTTTGGATAGAAGTCCACCACGCGTCCTGTGCCCCGCACATCATCACCCGGGGGTGATTCCACCAGCTGTGGGAGGGTCTGGGCGCCGCCCGCAGGATCACCCTCGGCGGGTGACGCGCCTGCGTGGTCCAAAGCCAACACTGGTGGTACCTGCCAGTGATTGGGCTGCCAGGCGTCAGCCCATGAGGAGCGCAAGCCGACGGAGAGAGGGGCCTTGCAATGTCGAGACCACAACCAGTCCTGGCGCGGATGATGGCGCTGGGGGCGGCCATCGGGTTACTCGCGGGCTGCAGCACCACAAGCCCGACGACCAGGCCCGCGACCAGCCAGATTAAGAGCGTCTCACCCGTGTGCGCTGCCTCCGATGCGTTCTCCGCTTCGCTGACGAATTTTAAGGACACGCTCAAGCCAGGTGTCACGGTGGAGCAGATTCAGTCGGCCCGGGATCAGGTCAAGAAGGCCTACGACGATCTCCTTAATGCAGCCGGTGACGCGGCCAAGGAACGGGTGGATGCCGTCAAGTCTGCCCAACAGAAGTTTGCAGCCGCGGTCAGCGCCGTTCCCGACACCGCGACACTGAGCCAGGCAGTCAACTCCCTGCGTGACGAAGCCGCGAACGTGCAGGCCGCTGTCAGCGACCTCTCGAATGACATCGAGTGCTAGGTCGGCCGCCCGGAACCCGGACATGTGAATTCATCCCCCCGCCC
>JBKPJW010000424.1:0-1286 GCA_046730875.1 Actinomycetota bacterium
CGGACAATCTGCAGGCCAAGACCCTCGACATACGGCGTGTCCGGCAACCCGACGCCGTCGTCCTCCACCCTCACAGTGAGAAGTTCATCCCCCTCCTCGGTCTCCGAGCGGTCGGCCAGCAGCCAGACAGTACCGGTCCGCCCCTCCAGCCCGTGCTCGACGGCGTTCGTGACCAGTTCGTTGATGACGAGGGCCAACGGGGTGGCGAAGTCGCTCGGCAGATCCCCGAAGAGGCCCGACCGCTGGGTCTTGACCTGCTGCGAGGGCGAGGCGACCTCGGCCGAAAGGCGGAACTGGCGGCCGATGAGTTCGTCAAAGTCAACGCTCTGGGTCAGGCCCTGCGAGAGCGTCTCATGCACCAGGGCAATGGTCGCCACCCGCCGCATGGCCTGCTCGAGCCCCTGCTTGGCCTCGTCGCTGACCATGCGCCGCGACTGCATCCGCAGAAGGGCCGCGACGGTCTGCAGGTTGTTCTTCACGCGGTGATGGATCTCGCGGATGGTGGCATCCTTCGTGACCAGTTCCATCTCGCGGCGACGCAGCTCCGAGACGTCCCGGCACAGGACCAGGGCACCGAACCGCTGCTGCTCGTCGCGCAGCGGGATCGCGCGCAGCGAAAGACTGACGCCGCGTGACTCGATTTCACTCCGCCACGGCATGCGGCCCGTGACGACCAGCGGCAGTGTTTCATCGACCATGCGCCGGTCCCGCAAAAGTCCCGCCGTCACCTCGGCGAGGGACCGGCCCTCGAGGGACTCGCCGTCGCCGAGGCGGCGGAACGCGGAGACCCCGTTGGGGCTCGCGTACTGCACGATCCCCTCGGCATCGAGCCTGATCAGTCCGTCACCCACACGCGGAGCGCCGCGGCGGGAGCCTGTGGGCGACGCGAAGTCCGGCCACAGCCCGAGGGTTCCCATGCGCAGCAGGTCGTAGGCGCATTGCCGGTAGGTGAGCTCGAGCCGGGAGGGCATCCGGGAACTGGAAAGGTCCATGTGGGAGGTCACGATCGCCAGGGTGCGGCCGTTGCGGACCATCGGGACCGCCTCGACGCGCAGCGCCATATCGCTGCTCCAGTTGGTCTCGTTGGAGCGTTCGATCGCGCGGCTCTC
This sequence comes from Actinomycetota bacterium, assembly GCA_046730875.1. Taxonomy (GTDB): domain Bacteria; phylum Actinomycetota; class Actinomycetes; order Actinomycetales; family Micrococcaceae; genus Arthrobacter. Next base: position 1,110 of record JBKPJW010000424.1, read on the forward strand.
CCACGCCTTGTCGACCAGCGGCTGCAGGTCCGACCTGATCCCCTCCCCCACGAAGTCGGTGTGGAACACCGTGTGCGTGGTGGAGGGGCGGACGTGGGCGAGTGCCACGTAGCCGAACTCAGGATGCGGAAACCACAGGGCGAGGTCGGCGAACGCGAGGTCGGCGACCATCTGCCA
>JBKPJW010000425.1:0-2411 GCA_046730875.1 Actinomycetota bacterium
CCTCCGGCTTCTCGTCGATCAGCAGGATTTCGTGCTTGTGGGCCAGCAGCTCGCGGGCGATCGAGGAACCGACGCTTCCGGCACCGACGATGACGACTTTCACTCAGGACTCCTTGGCGGGGGATTTGGCGAGAATATGGCCGATCTCGGAGCTCCGGTCAACGTTCAGCATCGCGTGGACGGTGTCGCCGTCCTGGTAGGACGTACCGGCGGCAGGCAGCATGCCCTCGCCGAACCGGGTCAGGTACGCGATCCGGATGCCGGCCGCCTTCTCTATCGAGGTGATCGGGTGCCCGATCCAGTCGGGGTTGAGATCTATCTCGGCGAGGACAAGCCGGCCCGAGGGCTCCCGGTAGTCGCCGGCGATGTGCTGTTCGGGCAGGATGCGCCGCAACACCTGGTCGGCGCTCCAGCGGACCGCGGCGACCGTGGGGATACCGAGACGCTGGTAGATCTCCGCGCGGCCCGGATCGTAGATCCTGGCCACCACATGAGGAACGTGGAAGGTCTCCCGCGCCACCCGGGTGGCGAGGATGTTGGAGTTGTCGCCGCTGGAAACGGCGGCGAAGGCATAGGCTTCCTCGACCCCGGCCCGCTTCATCGTCTCGCGGTCAAACCCGACCCCCGTGACCTTCCGTCCGGAAAACCCTGTGCGGAGCCGCCGGAAGGCGCGGTCATCCTGGTCGATGATGGCCACCGAATGGCCTGCGTCCTCGAGCGTGTGTGCCAGGGTTGACCCGACACGGCCACAACCCATGATCACGAAGTGCGCCACATGGGCCTCCTCTTGGTTCTGCGTCTGATACTGCGTAAAACTCTACCGGCCACGCGGCGCCGGGAGACCACGGCCACGGGGCGCCCGAAAGCCACGGACGCGAGGCGCGGGCAGGCGTCCTGGCGCACCCCAACTTCGCCGTCATGACATCGCGTCCGAATGAGACTAACTTTGTGTGGTGCTGACAATTTTCAATGCCGTGAAGCGCGTGCTGGTAGGCAAGCCCTTCCGGAACGACCGTCTGGCCCACACGCTGTTGCCGAAGCGGATCGCCCTGCCCATTTTCGCCTCGGACGCCCTGTCCTCCGTGGCCTATGCGCCGGACGAAATCCTCCTCACCCTGGCCCTTGCCGGCGTCACCGCCGTGGCCCTCTCGCCGTGGGTGGGACTCGCCGTCATGGTGGTGCTCCTGACGGTGGTGGCTTCCTACCGCCAGAACGTCCACGCCTACCCGTCCGGCGGCGGCGATTACGAGATCGCCAACGTGAACCTGGGCAAGCACGCGGGCCTCACCGTGGCCTCCGCGCTGCTGGTTGACTACGTCCTGACCGTGGCCGTGTCCATGTCCTCCGCCGCGACCTACCTGACCACGGCCGTGCCCTCGCTGCACGGGCAGCAGGCCATGATTGCCACAATCGGCGTCGTGATCCTGGCCCTCGTGAACCTGCGCGGCATTCGGGAAGCCGGCACCGTCTTCGCCGTCCCGACCTACATCTTCATGGCTTCCATCCTCGGCATGACCGCCGTCGGGGTCTTCCAGGCCGTGACCGGCCAGCTGGGGCTGGCACCCTCGGCAGCCTTCACGATCGTGCCGGAGCCGGGCTTCGAAGAGGGCCTGGTGGGGCTGGCCGGCGCGTTCCTGCTGCTGCGCGCCTTCTCCTCCGGCGCCGCCGCCCTTACTGGCGTCGAGGCCATCAGCAACGGAGTGCCCAACTTCCAAAAGCCCAAGAGCAAGAACGCCGCCACCACGCTGCTGCTCCTTGGCGTGATTGCCTCCGCCATGCTCGCCGGCATCATCTACCTTGCCAACGCCACCAAAGTGCACATCGTGCTGGATCCGGCCACGGAGTTCCTCCTGAACGGCGAGCCGCTGGAGGAGGGGTACATCCAGAACCCCGCTATCAGCCAGATCGCCCAGACGGTCTTCGGCCCGGGATCCATCCCGTTCTACATCGTGGTGGCGGCCACCGGCGTCATCCTCGTGTTCGCCTCCAACACGGCGTTCAACGGCTTCCCCGTGCTCGGCTCCATCCTGGCGCAGGACGGTTACCTGCCGCGCCAGCTGCGGACCCGTGGCGACCGCCTGGCCTTCAGTAACGGCGTCCTGGCCCTCGCAGCAGGCGCCCTGGTCCTGATCCTCGCTTTCAACGCCGACGTCACAAAACTCATCCAGCTCTATATTGTGGGCGTCTTCATCTCCTTCACGATGAGCCAGCTGGGCATGATCCGGCACTGGGGGAGGGAGCTGAAACTCTCCAAGGACCCCGCCGTGCGGCTGCGCGTCATGAAGTCCCGGACCATCAACACCGTGGGCTTCTGCATGACCGGCCTGGTTCTGGTGATCGTCCTCATCACCAAGTTCACGCAGGGCGCCTGGATCGCGCTGCTGGCCATGTTCGTGCTGTTCCTGATCATG
>JBKPJW010000426.1:0-1698 GCA_046730875.1 Actinomycetota bacterium
CTCTGCCCGCACGCTCGAAGAGTGGCTCGAACAGCTGCTCAGCACCGAGACCGATGCCACGAAAATTGCCTCCATCCGATACGCCCATCCGGAGTGGATTGTTCGGGCGCTCCGCCAGTCGCTGGTGGCACACGGCCGGCCCGCTGCGGAGATTGACGAGCTGCTCGAAGCTGATAACGCCGCACCGGTCGTGAACCTCGTGGCCCTCCCCGGCGTCGGCAGCCTGGACGAGGCCCTGGACGGTGGAGCCACTCCGGGTGAACTTGTCGAGGGATCCGCGCTCTCCAGCGGCGGGGACCTCGGCCGGCTTGCCTCGGTCCGTGAGGGAAGCACCCGTGTCCAGGACGTCGGCTCCCAGCTGGTTGCCCGCGCCATGGCCGCCGTCGATCTCGGCGGGGATCCCAGCAAGGTTCCCGGCGCGGAACCGGGGACGGGACTCGACAAAGCGGGGGAGCGCTGGCTGGATCTCTGCGCCGGCCCCGGCGGCAAGGCTGCCCTGCTCGGTGCCCTGGCCCGTCAGTCCGGCGCCACCCTGCTGGCCAACGAGTTCGCCCCGCACCGGGCCAAGCTGGTGCGCCAAGCCCTCTCCGCAGTCCCGCAGGACGCCTGGGAAGTGCGGACCGGCGACGGCCGCGACCTCGGCGCCGAGCAGCCGGAGTCCTTCGACCGGGTCCTCGTCGACGTCCCGTGCACCGGACTCGGCGCCCTGCGCCGCCGCCCGGAGTCACGCTGGCGGCGCACGCCCAAGGACCTCGTGGACCTGGGCCCGCTGCAGCGCCAGCTGCTCAACTCCGCCCTCGACGCCGTCAAACCCGGCGGCGTGGTGGCCTACGTGACGTGTTCGCCGCACCCGGCCGAGACGACCGCCGTCGTCAGCGATGCCCTGCGCAAGCGGGAGGACCTCGAACTGCTGGACGCCGGCGCCGTGCTGGACAGCGTCAGCCTTAACGGCCACCTCGAGGCCGGGCACGAGCTCACCGCCCAACTCTGGCCGCACGTGCATCACACGGACGCCATGTTCCTGGCCCTCATCCACAAGAAGGCCTGAACACCGGCGATACTTGCCAGAGCTGCGTGCGCGGGACGTCTCAGCAGGACACGTCCGCAGAACGCCGCTTCAACAGAACGCCTCTTCAACCGATACGCCGCTCCAGCAGAACGAGAAGGAATCCGCATGACCCAGTGCTGCATCAACCCGAGCATCCTTTCCGCCGACTTCGCCAACCTTGAGGCGGAGCTGGGCCGAATCAGCAACGCCGATGCCGTGCACGTCGATGTCATGGACAATCACTTCGTGCCCAACCTGACGCTGGGGCTGCCCGTCGTCAAACGCCTGCAGGAGATCAGCCCGGTCCCGCTGGACGCGCACCTGATGATCCAGGACGCTGACCGCTGGGCACCGGCGTACGCCGACGCCGGCGTGGCATCGGTAACGTTCCACGCCGAAGCCTCGATCGCTCCGGTCAAGCTCGCCCGGGAACTGCGGGCGCGCGGCGCCAAGGCCGGGCTCGCGCTGCGGCCGGGGACCGGCGTCGAACCGTTCCTGGCCATGCTCGGCGAACTGGACATGCTGCTGATCATGACCGTGGAGCCGGGCTTCGGCGGCCAGGAGTTCCTGGACCTGACGCTGCCGAAGATCCGGAGTGCCCGGGCTGCCATCGACGGCTCGGGCCTGAAGGTCGCACTGCAGGTCGACGG
>JBKPJW010000427.1:0-1041 GCA_046730875.1 Actinomycetota bacterium
GTCCTGGTCCAGCGCGCGGACGCCGGGCGGCCGGGCCAACCGAAAGCCGTCTCGCTTCCTCGACGGCCTGCGCCCCGACTCTGTCGCCAGCTCCCAGATCCGGGGCAAGGGGGCGGCGCCGCGCCGGAAGGCGGCCGTCCCGGCGTCGTGCCGGGTTTGCGGCAGCATGCTCTCCAGCGGCGCGGAGCGCAAGGTGGGGCGCTGCAACCAGTGCCCCCCCACTTACGAGGAACAGACGTTCGACGCGCTGAGGCAGTGGCGCAAAGACGTGGCCCTCGAGGCCGATGTTCCGGCATTTGTCGTGTTCACCGACGCCACGTTGACCGCCATCGCCGAGGCTCGCCCCGAATCACTGGAGCAGCTGGCCAAGCTCGCCGGCGTGGGCCCGTCCAAGCTGGAGAAGTATGGCGAGGCCGTCCTGACGGTCCTGGCTGAAAGTACGGCGCAGTGATGATGGGCGCCTCCCCGGCGACCACGCCGCTGACCACTGCTGAGGGCGCCCCGGTGGTGGTGCGACGGTCCGCCCGTCGCCGCCGCACCGTCGCCGCGTTCTGGGAGGAAGGCACCGCCGTGATCGCTATCCCGGCCTCCTTCAGCAGGGCCGAGGAACAAGAGTGGGTTCGCCGCATGCTTGAAAAACTCCGGCTCCAGGGCGCGCGCGGCCGACGCGGTTCAGGCCGGCGCCGCCCCCGCAGCGATGCCGACCTTGCCTCCCACGCCGCCGAACTTTCAGCGAAGTACTTTGGCGGGCGGGCGGTGCCCTCCTCGGTCCGCTGGGTCACGAACCAGAATTCGCGCTGGGGTTCGGCGACGCCGTCCGAAGGAACCATCCGGCTCTCGGCGAAACTACAGCCCATGCCCCAGTGGGTGATCGACTATGTGCTGCTCCACGAACTCGCCCACCTCCTGGTGGCCGGCCATGATGCCGCGTTCTGGCGGCTGCTGGAGGCGTACCCGGAGACGGAGCGCGCCAAGGCCTTCCTGGAGGGGGTCTCGTTCGCGACGTCACGCGGTATGGTGTCCGACGGCGGATACGACGAA
>JBKPJW010000428.1:0-11817 GCA_046730875.1 Actinomycetota bacterium
GGGTAGATCCCTTCCGTGATCAGCAGGGCGAAGCCGCCCCGGGCAAAAGCCTCGTAGTAGGAGGCCATCTTCTCGGTCACCAGCCCATCCTCAGTTGCGCTGATGCGAGTCATCGGGGCCAAGGCCACGCGGCTGGGCAACTGTGGGGAACCGATCTGCAGGGGTGACCAGAGCGGGTTGAGGTTCGTCAGGATAATTTCCTTAGATACTGTTGACGCGGCGGATCTGGATGCGCTTACGCAATCGATTGGGTTGGGTAAGTAGGAACAGCCCGGTGAACGAGTGAATTATGCGGATGGTGACTGTGGCTATGGAACTACAGCGCGCGGTTGGAGGCTAGGTTCCGCATCTCGAGGATTCAGCTTGCTCCCCCTCCTTCCGCAAAGGGCAAGTACGCCACCCTTCGTAGTACGGGTTTTATCGTACAATGATTTGGAGTCAATCGGGCAAACCAGGGAGATCGATTTACAAGTGCGCACCCTTGCCCACCCCGGCCGGAGCGAGTTGCAGCTGGACGCGGTACTTTCCGCCTTGTCGGATCCCGTACGACGACAGATCGTGAGTCAACTGGCGGACGTCACGGGCGAGCAAGCCTGCAGCGCCTTTCAGCTACCGGTCAGCAAATCAACGTCGACCCATCACTTCAGGGTCCTGCGGGAAGCCGGCGTGATCGAACAGCACTACAGGGGCACCGCCATCCTCAACTCGCTGCGAGCAGCCGACCTCGAAGCGCAGTTTCCGGGGCTGCTTCGGGCGGTCCTACAAGCCGCCATCAAGGAAGCATCATCTCCCGCCACCGCCGCCGGGCCGCAGGCCGGCCAGCTCAACGCGGAGGCATAAAGCCTGTCAAGGGTCGATGACCCCCTAAGACATAGGGCTGGGCTTCTGATTTCAATAAGGAACGGGAGTTCTCGCAGCCAGTTCTACTCCCGTACTTATGAGCCGATTTTCGGCCTTTCATCAACCGATGATTGACATAATTCCTGCTCTCGGGACCCGTTCTGACGCCCGGAGTGCTGGGCGAAAAGGCCCAGTCTTAATCCCAGATGCAGCCCCTTTCGCGGGCGCTCCGCCGCTTGTTTTCATGGACCGATAACGGACCTTAGGTCAAGTAGTCCTTTTCGTATCTCATCAGATGAATCATTCAGGCCCTCCCGCGGAGGGCTCAACAGGGCTTTTAGGCCGGCCTTGCAGTGCCTTGTTGTCCTTGAGGCTGTCCGGGCCACGAGGAGGCTCATGCGCTTAGAAACCCACCTTGTCCCGGCCCTTGAGCTGCAGCATTTCGCGGGCGTCGTCGGGGGTGGCGATCTCAAAGTTGAGTGCTTCCAGGATCGTACGGATCCGGCTGACCTGTTCGGCGTTGGAGGTGGCCAACTGGCCGGGACCGATCCAGAGGGAATCCTCCATGCCCACCCGTACGTGCGAGCCCATCGCGGCACCGATGGTGGCCAGCGGCATCTGGTTCTTCCCGGCGCCCAGGATGGACCATTCGTAGGCAGCGCCGAGCAGCCGGTCTGCGGTGCGGCGCATGTGCATGAGGTCCTCCGGGTGGGCGCCGATCCCTCCGAGCAGGCCGAACACGGACTGGACGAATAGCGGGCCCTTGGCGAGGCCGCGGGCGTGGAAGTGGGCCAGGTTGTTCAGGTGCGAGATGTCGTAGCACTCGAACTCGAAGCGGGTCCCGTTCTCGTTGCCGATGCCCAGGATTCTCTCGATGTCCTGGAAGGTGTTTTTGAAGACGAGGTCGCGGCTCTTTTCAAGCCCTTCCCGTTCCCAGTTGTGGCCGAACTCCGTGAAGCGGTCCAGCATCGGATAGAGCCCGAAGTTCATCGAGCCCATGTTGAGGGACGCCAGTTCGGGTTTGAAGAGGGCCGCGGGCTGCATGCGCTCTTCGACGGTCATGTGGGGGGAGCCGCCGGTGGTGATGTTGATGACGGCGTCGGTGTTGCGCTTGAGCTTGTCCAGGATCGGGGCGAAGTGCTCCGGGTGCTGCGAGGGACGGCCGTCCTTGGGGTCGCGGGCGTGCATGTGCACGATCGCGGCGCCGGCCTCGGCGGCGCCGATGGCGGCGTCGGCGATCTCGTCGGGGGAGACCGGGAGGTATTTGGACATGGACGGGGTATGGATGGCGCCGGTGACGGCGCTGGTGATGATGACTTTGCGGGAGGCAGACATGAGAAGGTCTCCTAAGTTGGGCCGAATTGTCCGGGCGGGCCGGATCAGTAGAGTTTTTCGGTGTTGCCGTCGACGGCCAGGGCTTGGCCGTTGACGTTGCGGGCCATGTCGCTCGCGGCGAAGGCGGCCATGTTGGCGATGTCCTCGGATTCGACCAGCCGTCCCAGGGAGGACTGGTTGTGGTAGAGCTCGGAGACCTGGTCCGTCGGCAGGTCCAGCATCCGTGCCTTGGCGGCGATGACCGCATCGATCCGGGGTCCGTTGACCGCGCCTGGGCATATCGCGTTGACCCGGATCCGGTCGGGGCCGAGTTCGATCGCAAGGGTTTTGGTCAGTCCGATGACGGCCCACTTCGACGCCGAATAGGCGCTGCGCCCTGCCATGCCCAGTCGTCCGGCGGCGGAGGAGAGGTTCACGATCGAGGCTTCCCGGCCCTGCCGCAGCATGGGCAGAGCGTGCTTGATGCAGAAGAACTGACCGTGGATGTTGACGTCGAACGTCGTCTTCCACGCGGCAGTGTCCCGCCCGTGACGCGGCCGGATGTCCTATCTCCGGAAGCAGACCAGTTTCTGCTCCTGTCTGCCCAGCTTTTCTATGGAGATCTCCATCCGGTCGCCCTCACGGAGGTAGGGGAACTTCCCGGAGAGCGCCACGCCGTGTGGTGTGCCGGTGTTGATGACGTCGCCTGGATCCAGCACCAAATACTGAGACAGGTTCCAGATGATGTGGGCTACGGAGAAGATCATGTCGGAGGTGTTGGAATCCTGCCGCGTCTCGCCGTTGACAGTGGAACGGAGCGAGAGCTGCTGCGGGTCTCCCACTTCGTCCGCGGGCACCAGTGCCGGGCCCAGCGGATTGAACGTTGCACAGCACTTGCCCTTGGACCACTGGCCTCCGGAGTGTTCCACCTGGTAGCTGCGCTCGGAGACATCGTTGCTGATCGTGTAACCGGCCACGTAGTCCAGCGCCTCCTCGGGGGAGACGAGGTAGGAGGCCTCTTTTCCGATGACGACGGCGAGCTCCACCTCCCAATCCACTTTTTCCGCACCGGGCGGGATCACGACGTCGTCGTAAGCGCCGACGACGGTGTTGGGGTGCTTGAAGAAGAGGACCGGGACGGAGGGGGCAGCGTCGCCCGATTCTGCGGCGTGTGCAGCGTAGTTCTGACCGATGCAGAGCACGGCGCCCGGTTTCGCGACAGGGGCCCCGACGCGCATGGCGCCGGCGCCGGCCAGCTCCGGCAGCCCGGCTTTCAGCGCGGCTCGGGCTCTGGCTACCCCGTCTGCGCCGAGGAAAACGCCGTCGATATCGGTCGTGACGGAACGCAGGTCAAAGTACTTTCCGTGTTCCGTGACTACCGGAATTTCCTGGCCGGGCTCGCCGAGGCGCATGAGTTCCATGTGGATTTTCCTAGTTTGCGTATCTGGTGTGTGGATTTTCGTCGTTGTGGATTCAGTGCGTGTAGGGTCGCTCCCTGCCCAGCGCCGGGTTGAGTCCGACGCCGAACCCCGGTGTTCCCCGGGCTTTCAGCTTGCGGCATCAGCACGGGTTCAGCCGGCGGCACCGGTGACAACATGGGCATCGTGGGCCGGGATCAGCAGGACGGCTCGCTGATCCCGGCCCTAACGTGCCCGTTCCTTGGGCGCTTCGGCAGTGCTTTTCGAGGTTTTAGGCCCAGCGGAGGACGAGCGGATCATGCCGTTTCGCAAGTTCGATAAGCTGGGACCGCGTGTCCGGATGAAGCTCCTTGATCGGCGCCCTGGTCTTGTCGCTGCCGATGATGTTGCCCTCCTTCATCAGCACTTTTGTCGCCCGCAGCCCGCACTGGCGGTTTTCGAAGTGGATGAACGGAAGCAGGTCTTCCCAGTGACGGACCGCTTCGTCTCGTTTGCCGGCATGAAAATCCCGGACGATCTGACCCAGCTCATCCGGGACCATGCAGCTGCTCATGGTTCCTTGGGCTCCGGCCTCAAGGTCGGGGATGAGAGTGATGGCTTCCTCGCCGTCGAAAGGCCCGGGCAGGTCATCGCCAGTTGCCGATATGAGGGCGCGTAGCTTGTCCGCTGCCTGCGCCGTCTCTATCTTGGCGTACTTGATCTGGGGGATCTCTCGCGCCAGGTGTGCAAGCAACGGTACGGATAGCGCCGTGGGGCTCATCGGTGCATCCTGGATCATAATGTCGATTTCCAGACCGTCCGACACCCGCCGGAAGTATTCCAGGATTGCCTCGTCATCGACCTTCATGGTGGCGCCGAAAAAGGGCGGCATGAGCATGACCAGGGAGGCGCCCAGTTCCTGGGCCCGGAGGCTGCGGTCATGCGCGATCCGGGAACTGAAGTGGCTGGTTGTGACGCATACGGGGAGCCTGCCGGCGGCCTGTTCCATGGTCGCGGTCATGACGAGCTCGCGCTCTTCGTCCGTCAGCGAAAACTGTTCGGAGTAGTTGGCGAGGATGCAGACAGCGTCGGAGCGCCCATCCACCAGATAGTCCACGACCCGCCTCTGGCCTTCGAGGTCCAGGTCCTCGTTGTCGGTGAATACGGTAGGGGCAACCGGCATAACGCCGTTGATGACACTCATGGTGTGATTCGTTCCTTGCTATTGAGTGTGGTTGTCATGACCGGGAAAGTTCCGGGGCCAGTTCGGTTTCGTAGTCTTCGGCGTCAATGTCGCGGCCGTGCGGATCCCATTTGTTGACGAGGAGGACCACGATGGCGATCGCCGGCACTATTGCGAGGATGAGCAGTGCCTTGGTGCCGAAGGCCGCGGTGGCGAGCGGCCAGAACACGAGTCCTGCGATGGCTCCGAGGCGGATGCCGATCTGCGTGAACCCGGTTCCGGCGCCGCGCAATGAGGTGGGATAGGACATGGTGGCCATCGTCATGCCTTGGGCGCCGGGTCCGGCAGCGTGGCAGAAGATGAGCAGGCCGATGACGATTGCGCCCACCCAGGACCAAATTCCCTCGACGTTGCTGAGGCTGCCGGCGATGATCATGCACACAAAGGTGCCGCAGAATCCGTAGAGCGACAGCTTTCGGGGTCCAATCTTGCCTGACAGCTTGGCTCCGAGGAAGCCGCCCGTAACACCGAAGCAAAGGTTGAGGATGAGGGAGGAGATGATGTTGGTCATGACGTTCTGGGTGTGCAGCATGGCCAGAACGATCTGGCCGACAAAGAAGCCGACGGCGTAGTACTCCATAGCCTGACCCATGTTGATCACGCCCGAGAGAATTGTGCGCCCCCGGTATTTCCTGCTGACGAGCTTGCCCCATGCCTCGGTCAGAGTCATCTTAAACTGATTCCGCTCAGCGCGGGGGTCAACAGCGTCCGGAGCAACTGTGGCGTCCACGCCGTACGTCTTCTTGAGGATTTTTGCGGCTTCATGGAGGCCGAGGTTCTGCGCGGCCCAGGAGGGTGATTCCGCCATGTACTTCTGGCGGAAGACCATGATCAAGATGGCCGGAACAGCGCCGAAGCCGACGACGATTCGCCACATGTGGTTTTCGCCCCAGTTCATGGACTGGAACAGGAAGTACACGGGGATCAGCAGCGCAAAGGTTGAGGCGACAGCCACGTACCACATGGGCTGCCACAGGGAGACCGTGCCACCCTTCTTCTTGTTCGACGCATATTCTGCGAGAAAGCTGAACGCCACCGGGAAATCAACGCCGATACCCACGCCCATAATGAAACGGGCGATGATGAGAGTCCAGACGTCCGGAGCCAGGGCGCAGGCGATGGCGGCCACGACGAAGAACACCATGTCCGCCATGAAGACCTTGAACCGTCCGATCTTGTCGACGAAGTAGCCGCCGACGACGGACCCGAGCAGCGCACCGACCATGATCGACGCAGAGACAACGGCGAGCATGCCGGGCGTTAGGTTGAAGTCCTTGGCGATATACGGCATCCCGAATGCGAGGGACGTGAAGTCGTAGGCGTCCAAGAAGATACCGCCCAAGGCGATCAGTGTGATGGCGAAGGACTTACCTTGCTGCAGCCGACCACTGTTGATCAGCTCTGTCACATCCTGGGCCGAACGCAGGACAATCTGCTTTCCCAGCTTCGCCGGAGAGACGGGACCGTCTGTCATTGACGTATTCCTTTCGTAGACACACAACCCTGTGTGTTCTAAATTTCGAACGTTGATCGAAGTAACGGCGAGTCTGCCGAATGAGCTAACGTGAGTGGGATCACCCCGAAGTCTAAGTAAGTAGCGAGCAAGCGTCAAGCGCTGCGCCGAATCACTCCCCAGCCTTCTACTCATCCTAGAATGTGCCGACGCGTTGCCGTGTTGCGAAGTCCGAGACGTGGAACGCTAGACTAAATTTCGAACACCGAAGGAGTTGCCCCGAATGGACGATCGTCAAATACCCAAATGGTCTGAACTGCGCGAACTGCTGCAGTTCCGCAGGCTGGAACTGGACCCAGTCGAGCGTAGACTCGCCCAAGCCTTTACCATTGCGGACCTCCGCGAGGGCGCCAGAAAAACCACGCCGCGAGCGGTGTTCAACTACACGGACGGTGCGGCCGAAGAGGAAATCACGATCGCTCGCTGCCGCCAGGCTTTCCGGGACATCGAGTTTGTGCCCTCGGTTCTTCGCGACGTCTCGAGCCCTGATCCGACCACCAAGATCTTCGACAGGTCGATGGCCTTCCCACTCGTGCTCGCGCCGACAGGGTACACACGAATGATGCACAATGACGGCGAAAAGGCCGTGGCCAGGGTTGCTGCCCGATACAACGTGCCATACACCCTGTCCACCGTGGGGACCACGACCGTGGAGGATCTCGCCGAAGCCGCCCCCGAGGGGAACAACTGGTTCCAGCTCTATGTGGCAAAAGACCGACAAAAAACAGTCGAACTTATCGATCGGGTCATCGCCAGCGGCTACAAGGTGCTCATGGTGACCGTGGACACCCAAGTCGGAGGCTCAAGGGTGCGGGAACTCCGCGATGGGCTCACCATTCCGCCGGCGCTGTCCGTCAAAACCTTTGCCGACATGGCGACCCACCCAAGCTGGTGGTTCGACAAGCTCACCACCCCGCCGATTGAGTTTGCTTCGCTCCGGGGATTTTCGGGTAACTCGGCGGAAGTCGCGGATCAGATCTTCGACCCAGGGCTCACCTTCGAGGACATCGCCTGGCTTCGCAAAGTGTGGCCACACAAACTCCTGGTCAAGGGCATCCAGAGCGTCGCCGACGCCGAGCGTGTCGTGGAGCTTGGCTGCGACGGCGTAGTGCTCTCCAACCACGGCGGGCGTCAGCTGGACCGTTCGCCGACGGTGCTGCGCATTCTTCCGGTTGTCCGGGAACGGTTGGGCTCCGATCCTGTCGTGCTGATCGACAGCGGCGTGATGTCCGGCAGCGACATCCTGGCGGCGGTCGGCCTAGGCGCTGACGCTGCTATGGTCGGCCGGGCGTACCTATATGGCCTGATGGCCGGAGGGGAGCGAGGGGTTTCCCGCGCCCTGGAGATTCTCCGTGGACAGTACGTGAGGTCCATGCAGTTGCTGGGCGTCAAGTCGACCACAGGCGTGACCCAAGAACATGTCTCCTTTGTGGACTAACTCCGGTGCAGTGCACCGGCGTCGCCGTTCAGGTTCAGAGGAAACCAAGCTCCGAGCTGAGCCGGGCGGCGCCCTCGGAAGCAAAGGCGGCCCAGTCTCCGGCGGAACGCTGGTGCCAGCGCATGTCCGGGACCGAGATGCTGAGCGCGGCCACCACCGACCCGCTGTGGTCCCGGATCGGAGCCGCAACACAGGAGACGTCAGGGTTGGACTCCCCCGCTTCGAAGGCCACGCCCGTGGCGCGGATTTGATCAAGTTGATTCGCCAACACGTGCGGCTCGGTGATGCTGCGGGGGGTGAGCTTGGCCAGGCCCTTGCGCAAGAGACGGCTGCGGTCGGCTTCCGGCAGGTTGGCCAGAAGCACTTTCCCTACGGCGGTGCAACTGGCAGGAACCCGCCCGCCCATCCGAGAAACCATCCGGACGGACTGGGTGCTGTCGACCTTACAGACGTAGACAACGTCGGGTCCTTCAAGAATCCCGACATGCACCGTTTCATCGCACTCCCGGGCGACCGATTCGGCCACTCGCAGGCCAACAGAATGCAGGTCCAGACGCTCGGCGAACGCGTTGCCGAGCCGGAAGACGCTGAGTCCCAAGTGGTAAGTGGCGGTCCTGTCATCTCTGCGAAGGTAGTTACGCTCGGCCAGCGTCGTGAGGAGCTCGTGAACAGTGGTCCGGGGAAGCCCGGTCCGTTGTACGACTTCGGGAGCAGTGAGTCCGTGGCGGGCATCGAGAAAGAGTTCGAGAACATCGAGACTCCGAAGGACCGCGGGAGTCAGACGTGCCACAGCTATACCCTCTCTCGGCCCTCGGACTTTCCGGGACCGGAGTCCATCCTACAGTGCAGGTTCGAAATTTCGCACGATGACCGCGCTTTGGCGTCCCGGCGTCCACGCAGGAGCAGACCTAACCCTCAGCAGTCAATAAACGGGGCGAATGCCCTTGGAAGGAATTGAGCCACATGATCACAACGCTAGAGCAGACGAACGATCAAATCGCTGCCGCTCACAACGCCTATGAGCAAGCCCGGGAGGTCGCCCCGCGCCGACGGGCCGAGTGGTTGGCCAAAGTAGCCTCCGCCTTGGAAACAAACGCCGACGAGCTGGTCGCCTTGGGACAGCAGGAAACGCACCTTGACGAGGCCCGTCTCCGTTTCGAACTCCGTCGGTCCGTTTTCCAGCTTCGGTTGTTCATGGATGAAATCATCCAAGGACAACACCTCGACGCCACTATCGACCACGCCGACCCTTCCTGGGGAATGGGTCCGCGACCGGACATCCGGCGCTTCTCCGTCCCGCTCGGTGTCGTGGGCGTTTTTGGCGCCTCTAACTTCCCCTTCGCTTTCAGCGTGATGGGTGGGGACAGCGCTTCGGCGCTTGCGGCCGGATGTGCAGTAGTACACAAGGTCCATGAGGGGCACCTGCAGCTGGCTCTCCGAACGGGGGCGGTGGTTGAGGAAGCCCTCAACAGGGCCGGAGCACCGGCTGGCCTTTTCTCTACTGTGGTGGGTCGCCAGGCGGCTGAAACCCTCGTCGACCATCCGCTGGTGAAGGCCATCGGATTCACAGGCTCAACTGCCGGCGGGCGCGCGCTTTTCGACCGGGCCTCCCGTCGTCCCACCCCCATTCCCTTCTACGGCGAGCTCGGCAGCATCAACCCGGTCTTCGTCACCCAGCAGGCGTGGAGCGCAAGGCGCGAGCAAATCCTCACGGGCTACGCCGCATCGTTCACCATGGGTATGGGCCAGTTCTGCACGAAGCCTGGCCTGCTGTTCGCCCCGGTCGAGGACGCCGACGACATCGCGGAGGTCCTTCAGCGAGAGCTCGACACGAAGCAGGTCAGCCCCCTGCTCAGCCCGAAACTGCGGGAGGGATTCGACAAGGCGCTCAATGCGGTGCGTTCAAACCCGGGTGTTGACGTTCTCGTCACCGGGGATGACTCTGAGGCGCCCCGGCCCACGGTGCTGGTGACGACTGCCGACGAAGTCCGGCAACGGCCCGAAATCCTGGAGCAGGAAATGTTCGGCCCCGCGACACTCGTGATCCGTTACACACCGGGAACCGACCTGGCTGAGCTTGCAGCATTGCTCGACGGGCAGCTGACGGCCACTCTGCAGGCCGAACCCGAGGAGAACGTCAACGAATTACTCGCGGTGCTGCGGGAGCGGTCCGGGCGCCTGCTCTGGAACGCCTGGCCCACCGGAGTGACCGTATCGTACGCGCAGCACCACGGCGGCCCCTACCCCGCCACCACGGCCACCACAACATCGGTCGGCACGGCAGCGATCGGTCGCTTTATGCGTCCGGTCGCCTACGATTCCTTCCCGCCCTCGCAACTGCCCGAACCGCTCCGGGACGACAATCCCTGGCGGATCCGGCGGCGCGTTGACGGCGTCTGGTCCAACGCTGCAGGCGAGGCCAGCAAATGAGCCACACAGCAGCGCAGCAGATCCTGCCCGTCGACGCGGAGGACGCGATCCTCATCGGCCGGGTGTGGGACCCGGCCACTCAGGGCCCGCGGGTGGTTAGCGTTCGGGGTCAAGAGGTTTTCGATCTCACCCCCGGGATCCGTACCGTCGCCGAACTCATGGAACATGAGAACCCGACAGAGAGGGTGCTCCTCCAAATGGGCGGCCCGCCCCGCTGGGAACTCGCCGAAGTCGTGGCAGCATCCGCCCAAAAGGACGGCAACCAACCCCATCTGCTGGCACCCATCGATCTTCAGGTGATCAAGGCCTGCGGGGTGACCTTTGTGGAGAGCATGATCGAAAGGGTCATCGAAGAGCGGTGTGGCGGTGATTTCAACCGGGCTGCAGAAGTCCGCAAAACTGTCGCGGACGTCCTCGGCGGCAGCATAAGCTCCCTCCGCCCGGGATCCGAACAGGCACAGGAGGCCAAGAAAGTACTGACGGCCCAGGGCATGTGGTCACAGTATCTGGAAGTCGGGCTCGGCCCGGACCCTGAGGTGTTCACAAAAGCCCCGGTCCTCTCCTCCGTTGGATACGGAACCGGCATAGGTATTCCCGGCTTCTCCTCCTGGAACAATCCTGAACCGGAGCTGGTGCTCATCCTCGACTCGAGCGGCCAGGTCAGGGGCGCAACCCTGGGGAACGACGTAAATCTCCGGGACGTGGAGGGGCGCAGCGCCCTGCTGCTCGGCATGGCCAAGGACAACAACGCCTCGTGCGCCATAGGCCCACTGATCCGGTTATTCCATAACGATTTCACGCTGGACTCCCTCCGCACGGAAGAAATCACGCTCACGGTGGAGGGAAAGGATGGCTATCGGATGGAAGGCAGAAACAGTCTTGCCCGCATCAGCCGCCCCTTCGAAGAGCTCGTCCATGCAGCGCGCGGCAGCCACCATCAATACCCGGACGGGTTCGCCCTCTTCACAGGGACACTGTTCGCGCCCACCCAGGACCGCGATACCGAAGGCTTGGGCTTCACGCACAAGGACGGCGACCTCGTTACGATCAGCAGCCCCTTGCTCGGTGCGCTTATCAACCGGACCGAGCAAACAGAAAAAACGGCGCCCTGGACCTTCGGGATCACCGCCCTCTTCAACTACCTCGCCAAGCTGGAAGCCGAGACCGCGCCACTACAACTGAAGTCGAACCAGCTGTCATGAAGCGCGACATACTGCCGATGGGAACTCGGCACGCACATTGCGACCGCTGACTGAACTGACCAGAGAGAAGAGAATTGTGCCTTCCATCATTTCCATCCATACCCAGGACGTAGGCTTCCCCACGTCCCTCTTGGTGGCGGTCCCGGCCGTGGTCATTGCCGGACTGAATCTGGTCGCCGGCGACAGCCTACTGCCGCACATCGCGGCGCTGGCTGCCGCCCCGCTGGGAGTGGCAGGGCTTATCGGCGGCGTCGTGGGCCAGCCGCACCGAACGCATTCGTGACCCCTCACGACAAAACAAGAAGGGCCGCATTCTCGGGGAGCAGTTCAGGGGAAGGGTGCGGCCCTTTTGTGAACTCACTGGTGGCCGTCTCCGGGGGCCATCTACAACGGCCGATATCCGACGTTATGTCGTGTTTGTTAGATGACAGGACGTAAAC
>JBKPJW010000429.1:0-8732 GCA_046730875.1 Actinomycetota bacterium
GCCGATGAGCGCGCCGAGTCCGGAGGAATCCATAAACGTGGTCTCTTGCAGGTTGACGACGATCCGGTTCGAGCCGGAGGCAACAACGTCGGCCACGAATGTCCTGAGTTTGGGGGCGGACACCATGTTCAGGCGTCCGGCGGCCAGGACTTCCGTATACGACCCGTTTACCTTGTAACTAAGATCCATCGTGGTTCCTTTCTGGGGTCAGCCGGTCATCCGGCCCCGACAGCATTTCAGGATCGGACAGGTTCTCATCGGGAGCATATCCCCGATACAGCACAGCCCTGACCAGGATGCTCATCACGACGAGGTCGTAGACAACCCAGACGACGTTGACCAGCGTACCGACCGGCTCGGACAAACCGGCGGCAAGGCGCGCCATTCCGACGACGGCGGCGACGACGAGCAGAACCGACACTACGAGCTGGGGCCGGATCAGGCTCCAGCGCGGGCCGCCCTCCTGACGGTCTTTCGGGGTGACGGCGAACCCCAGCGGCCGTCCGAACCAGACGTTACGCGCCGCCGTCGTACACGCCTTGATCCACGTCGGAAACAACGCCAGGCTGTATTGCTGCCCCCGCCACGTCGGAATGCCGCGGCCTGCGACGGCGAACAGCAACTGGTTCGTGATCATGAACGGAATGAACCGGATGAAGAAGTCAGTGCTCAGGCTGCTGACCGGCAGGATGCCCAGCAGCAGGTAGACGATCGGGGCCGCGAAGTAGATCACTGCCGCGAAGCCGCTCAGGTAAGTCCACATCGTGGCGAAGTACATCAACCGCTGGCCCCATTTCAGGCCGCGTTGCACAAGTGGGTTCTCGCGGAGCATGACCTGAACGGTTCCCTGCGCCCAGCGCAGACGCTGGGTCAGCATGGTACCGATGTCCTCGGGCGCCAGCCCGTAGGCCAGGACCTCGTGGTGGTAGACACTCTGCCAGCCGTGGGCGTGCATCCTCATGGCCGTGGCCATGTCCTCCGTCACCGAGATAGTGGCCAGCGGCATGACCGGCTGGGCTTCGCCGAAGCGTTCCACTGAGAGGGCATCGAGGACAGCCTGGACAGACTCCACGGCGCCCAGAGGGGACCAGTCCCGTGCGGAAAGCCGTTCGACGGCGTCGTCCGTGACCACCCACACGCCGGCGTCTCCCACGACGGCCAAGTCCATTGCGGCTATCTCCTCGAGATCCGCCTGCAGCGCGTGGACGTCGGTCTGGACCAGGGTACGGACTGCCTCATCAACTTTCCGCCGCACCTCATACGTGATCTCACTCAGGGACCTTCCGGCGTCGAGCTGGCTGCTGGCATGCTGCGTCGCGGCCTCCACGTCGCTCAGCATCCGGTCCACCAGCGGCGAGGCGGCATCTGCAGACTTCCGGGCCTTCCGGATGGCTTTCCGGGACGCCGCCAAAGCCCGTCGAATGCTCTTTTCGGTTTCCTTCACGTAGCCGACCAGGCCGAGCTGCATGAGCGCCTCGCGCCGCAGGACAGCGTTCGAGCCGCAGAAGAAGGCGGCGTTCCAGCCGTCCTTGCCCTGCTGGATGGGTCCATAGAAAAGCGGCGCCTGGCTGCCCAGCGGATCGTCATCAGGGACGTTGCTGAAGTACTGCGGAGTCTGAACCAGCGCGACCCGCCGGTTGTTGAAGTAGCCCAGAGTCCGATCCAGGATCTCGGGTTCGGGGATCTGGTCGGCGTCCAGGATCAGCAGAAACTCTCCGTCCGTGACCATCAAGGCGTTGTTGAGGTTTCCTGCCTTGGCATGCCGCGGCATGTCCTGCCAGTCCTCGCCGCGGGTGACATACCCCAAACCATGCTCTGCTGCCAGCTCCCGAAGTTCCTGCCGGGCTCCGTCATCAAGGATCCACGTGCTGTGCGGATGACGGATGCGCTGGGCAGCCAACGCTGTAGCCAGCACCATGTCCAGGGGCTCGTTGTAGGTCGTGATGAAAACGTCGACGGTCGCATCTGCCGGCGCTGGAGGAGCCCCGCCCCGCAGCTTCAATCGCCACACGGTCAAGCCGAACAAGAGAACATCGATCAGACTGTAGGTCTCGGCAGCAACGAGCGGAACAGCGATCCACCAGGCATCCCAGTTCAATGACGCCGCCCAACGCCAACCGACGTAGTTCACGCCAAAAATCACCGTGAGAACGACGATTAAACGCGTCCAGAACCGTGTCATACCCCAGCCTTCCAGCCCCTCCATTCGCGCCTACTCGCGCAGAACAAAGCCGAACATACCACCGCCGGGCTATCAGGAAGGTGTCAACAGCCAGCGCTGCGAGTCAGGCCTGGACTCGCTGCCGGTATTGCCGGGGTGTTTCGCCGGCGTCGTTGAGGAAATGCCGGTTGAAATTGGACAGGTTGGTGAATCCCACTTCGTAGCAGATGTCGGAGATGGCTTTCTCGCTGTGCTCCAGTAGCCGCCGGGCGTGGGGCAGGCGGAGTTTGCGGACCAAGTCGCTGAAGTTCTGGCCGGTGGCACGCTTGAAGTACTTCGAAAACGTCGGCTCCGACATCCCCACCAGGGCGGCAGCCTCGGACATCCTGACGTTGCCGGCATGGTTGCTGAAGACGTACTCCAGGACAATGTCCACCACCGCAGCGGCCTGGCTGTCCAGCTGTGGCCTGAACCATTCGTCGGCGAGATAGCGCCGGTCCTCTTGCGGTGCGTGCGTCAGAATCGCAAACACCTCAATGAGATGATGAAGCCGCTGCAAATCCGGTGGCCTTGCCGCCCTCTATGAATCGTTTACGCGAACGTTTCGCGTTAGCCTCCGCCAGTTTATAGACGGGCAGGCAACCGAAGGCGAAGGGCCCCGTTTTTCCTGCCGCGAGTCCGGAAGAAGGCGTTCGGGGGTGGCGCGAAACTCACAGGCAGGCAATCTGAGATATAGTCAGCAGCCTTAGTATTTGTGGGTGATGGTGGTGTTTGCCATGATGCGGACATCACGTGGGACGACTTAATAGGAGCAGGAATGGAAATCTGGCCCGGATCGGCGTACCCGCTTGGCGCCACGTTCGACGGAACCGGAACCAACTTCGCGTTGTTCAGCGAAAGGGCCGAGAAGGTCGAGCTGTGCCTCTTTGCGGAGGACGGCACGGAAACCAGGCTCGAGCTCGGGGAGGTGGACGGTTACGTGTGGCACTGCTACCTGCCGCACATCCAGCCCGGCCAGAAGTACGGCTACCGCGTTCACGGCCCTTACGATCCCGGATCCGGGAACCGCTTCAATCCCAACAAGCTGCTCCTGGATCCCTATGCCAAGGCGGTACAGGGCCGGATCGACTGGGATCCCGCGCTGTTCTCTTACAACATGGGCGACCCGGATTCCCGCAATGATGTGGATTCGGCGCCGCACATGATGATGGGCGTGGTCATCAACCCGTTCTTCGACTGGGACGGCGACCACCTGCCCCGCATCCCGTACCACCAGTCGGTCATCTACGAAGCCCACGTCAAGGGACTCACGCAGCTGCACCCGGAGGTCCCGGAGGACCAGCGCGGCACCTACGCCGGAGTGGCCCACCCCTCCGTCATCGCCCACCTTCAGAAGCTCGGCATCACCGCAATCGAACTCATGCCCGTGCACCAGTTCGTCAACGACGGCACCCTGGAAGATAAGGGCCTCAACAACTACTGGGGCTACAACACCATCGGTTTCTTCGCCCCGCACAACAGCTACAGCTCCACCGGTGACACCGGCCAGCAGGTGCAGGACTTCAAAGCCATGGTCCGGTCGCTGCACCAGGCCGGCATCGAGGTGATCCTTGATGTGGTCTACAACCACACCGCCGAGGGCAACCACCTGGGCCCCACCCTGTCCTTCAAGGGCATCGACAACGCCGCCTACTACCGGCTCGTCGACAACGACCTGAAGCACTACATGGACTACACAGGCACCGGCAACTCGCTCAACGTCCGGCACCCGCACTCGCTGCAGCTGCTCATGGACTCCTTGCGGTACTGGGTGACGGAAATGCATGTCGACGGGTTCCGCTTCGACCTCGCCTCCACCCTGGCCCGCGAATTCTATGACGTGGACAAGCTGTCCACCTTCTTTGAACTCATCCAGCAGGACCCGGTGGTTTCGCAGGTCAAGCTGATCGCCGAGCCCTGGGACGTTGGCCCCGGCGGCTACCAGGTGGGCAACTTCCCGCCGCAGTGGACCGAATGGAACGGGAAGTACCGCGACAGCGTCCGCGACTTCTGGCGCGGCGAACCGGCCACGCTCGGCGAGTTCGCCTCGCGGCTGACCGGCTCCGCCGACCTCTACGAGCACTCCGGCCGCCGGCCGGTGGCGTCCATCAACTTTGTCACCGCCCACGACGGCTTCACCATGCGCGACCTCGTGTCCTACAACGAGAAGCACAACGATGCCAACGGCGAAGGCAACAACGACGGCGAATCCCACAACCGGTCCTGGAACTGCGGCACCGAAGGCCCGACGGACGACGCCAAGGTCCTGACCCTGCGCGCCCGGCAGCAGCGGAACTTCATCGCGACCCTGCTGCTCTCCCAGGGCGTCCCGATGCTCCTGCACGGCGACGAACTGGGCCGCACCCAGCAGGGCAACAACAACACCTACTGCCAGGACTCCGAGCTCAGCTGGATCCACTGGGACAGCGTCGATCAGCCGCTGATCGAGTTCACGGCCGCCGTAAACACGCTACGGGCCAAACACCCCACGTTCCGGCGCAGCCGCTTCTTTGACGGCCGCCCGGTCCGCCGCGGCGAGGGCGAGAAGCTGCCGGACATCGAATGGCTCGACCCCGACGGCAACACCATGCAGCCCGAGGACTGGGACAGCGGCTTCGGCCGCTCCGTAGGGATGTTCCTCAACGGCGACGGAATTCAAGGCATGGACAACCGCGGACGCCGCATCACCGACGTCAACTTCGTGCTGTACTTCAACGCCCACGACGGCGACGTCGACTTCAGGCTGCCCTCCGACGAATACGCGCCGGCCTGGGACATCATGATCGACACCGCAGGTGCCGGCGCCGATTCTGAACCCCTGGCCGCCGACGACAAGCTCACCGTCGCGGCCAACTCCCTGGTGGTGCTGCGGGCCGCTGCCGTTTCCCCGGAGGAGGAAACCGATCACTCGGTCGCCGCCTCGCTCGCGACGCTGACACAGACGGCCACTACCGAAACCGCGGCTCTCACCTCGCCGGCCGTTCCGGAGCCCAGGAACACGAAACAGGCAGGCAAGCAGGCCGGGGCTGATTCATGAAGACGCCAGCCCCGGTAACCGGCAGATCAGGGGAGGGCGCTTATGGCCGGGTCGTTTGAGCTGTTCGTGGACGCGCAGTCGTACGTCAGGTTTCGGATCGTAGCCCCCGACGGCACGATGCTGGTCGTCTCCAGAGCCTTTGATGACAAGCCCGCAGCTGTCGCCGCGATTGCGGCGGTGCGTGAATACGCCGGCATGGGACACATCACCGACCTGTGTCCGGAAAGGTCGAATGCTCTGTAGGTTCCGACGGTCCAGCCAAATTGTCCAGACACAATCTGGACAATTGGGGCGCGGTGCTCCTACTCGTTGACTACTCGGCGATGTCCTCCGCCCACGGTTCAGGGTGTTCGTCCTGAAAGGTGCGCATCAGATACTGCGCAGCAATCTCGACCAAAGGGTAAGTGTGCGATGTCCCAGCGTGGGGCCGAGCCGTCCAAGGCGACGGCGCCTAGTGAGGCCGTGGCGGATGTGCTTGGGCTGCAGGTGCATGTAGGCGGTGACTTTCATAAGCACCATGTGGGCCGCACGGAACGACTTCTTCCCGAGCAGCGAAGCCGGGATTTTCTGCGAAGAACCGCGCCGCGGCAATGCATCGCGTGCTAGGTTGGCCGCACAGCGGAGGGCCCCTGCCGGCAGCTCCGGGACTCTTGGGGGAGAACGACGATGATCCCGAACCACAGGCAGCTCATAGGGCTCCTGGCCGAAGCCGAGCCGGCATTCCTCGCTGGCAGCTTCGCCACCGACTTCCAGATGTACACGTGGCCGGAGGGGGAGCGCGGCACGTTCCGCTACTACACCCGCGACTAGTGGGACATCAGGATGGACGGGGCTGCAGAGTTCCAGCTCACCCCGTACGGGTCGAGGATCATCACCGACGGATCGGCCGAGGATGGGCCGGCCATGACGAACCCGCCCCGCAGACCGCCCTGGTCCCTGGTCCTGCCCCGTCATTCAACGTTTCTGGGCAGGGTCAATGATGACTGGCAGCTGGATGCCGGGTGGCCGATCACGGGGTATGAAGGCTTGTGGGTCGTGCCGCTGACGACCCTTGAATCGCCGTGGTTCAGGGGGACGCTGACGGTGGAAGCCGGACTTTCCGTGATCACGCGGGCCGATCTGGGCCACATGGTGCAGTCGCTCACTATCGACCGGACCGAACCCACCGACGAGGACCGGGCCGTGCTCGAGCATTTGAAGTCAACCGTCAAGCAATTTCCCGGAACCACCTGAGCGCCGGGGAGCGGCAGCTATGGCAGAAACGTCCATGGAGAGCACCCCGTTACCTGAGACTGCGGGAGCACCGAGCTCGTCCGGACACCCGCGGGGGAAGCCCAGTACCGGCTTGGCCAGGAGCCGAAGGAGCTTGCGCACATGTTCTGTTGGCGGGACATGGACTGGGGCAAAGCCATGTGCGGCTACGAAGACCCGGACCCCGCCACCATGTACGAAGCAACGGCGGAGACGAGTATCTGCACGATGTGCATCGAGGCGGGAGGCGGCCCGGACTATCCCATGGCATCCCGCTGCTGCCCGGTGGATGACCAGCCGTGCCCGGATGACGAAACGATGGACCGGATGATCGCCGAGCGGACCGCCCGCCCCTGACGCCCGCCGCCGAGGATCCGGGCCCCAATCTGCGCACGAGCATGGGCGCGTGGCTTACTGAACGACCTATAAACGACCGTTACCAGCCACGATGAGCGTCACTGCCGGCTGCCCCCTTCTGAGCGCAAGCGGCACGGCCTGAGGGATTTTGGAATCTTGATTCTCCGCCGGGCCATCATCTGAGACAGAGTATGAAACATGTCCGCCCCTCGTTCCGCGTCGGAATGTTTCTCTGAACCCCTGCGTCCTGTGTGGCGCCGCCGGGGCATCATTTCCCTCCCGTTGGGTACGGTATCCCCATGGCGGCATCCGAGAAACGAGAAGACTCCGGCTCCACACTGCTGACCGTTATCATCGCCTTTGCGGTGAACGCCCTCGTTGCCGCGGCCAAGTCGGTGGCTGCTGTCCTCACCGGATCTGCCTCCATGACCGCAGAAGCCGCGCACTCCTGGGCGGACACTGGCAACCAGGTGTTCCTCTTCATGGCGGAACGGCGCTCCCGCCGCCCGCGCGACGAAAGCCATCCGATGGGCTACGGACGGGAAGCCTATGTCTGGTCGATGTTCGCCGCCTTCGGGCTCTTCACCGCAGGCGCGGTGGTGTCCATCATGCACGGCATCCAGCAGATCATTGCGCCGGAGCCCGCGTCCGACTTTCTCGTGGCGTACGCGGTCCTGGCCGTGGCCTTTGTCCTCGAAGGAATTTCCTTCGTCCAGGCTTTCCGCCAGACCCGGAAGGCAGCCCAAGAGCTGGACAGGCACACCCTGGAACAGGTCCTGATCAGCTCCGATCCCACCCTGCGCGCCGTGTTTGCGGAGGACGCTGCCGCGCTAGTTGGCCTCGTGGTCGCGTTTGCGGGCGTGTTCCTGCACCAGGTCACCGGATCGCCTCTACCCGACGCCATGGGCTCGATAATCGTCGGCGTTCTGCTGGCGGTTGTCGCCGTTGTGCTGATAGACCGCAACCGGCGGTTCCTGGTGGGCCAGGGCGTAACCCCGGACATCGAACGTTCCATGGCCTTGCGGGTACTTGAACACCAGGACATCGCCCGGCTCACCTACCTGCATCTGGAGTTCGTCGGCCCCCGCAAGCTGTACCTCGTCGCGGCAGTGGACTTGCAGGGCGATCACCCGGAACACGAAGTAGCCGTGGCCCTGCGCCGGATCGAGCGCGAGCTGGAGGACCACGAAACAGTGGAGGAAGCCGTGCTGACGCTGGCGACTCCGGACGAAACCGCCTTGCGCTTCTAAAGGCCCAGAGCGAAAACGAAGCCCGGGACGAGCAGTTGTAAAAACCTTTTTCCTTTCCGCGCGGGTGGCGACGGTCCAGGTGCGGAGCCGGCAGCCGATAAGGCATTCTCTGACTTCGATGATCCTGAAATATTCAGCGCCTTCATGCACGGGGGTTCTCGCAGCTACTGCAACTCCCCTGGGTTTGAGGGCCCATACCGGCGACATGCTCGACGGTGAGAGGGGATGCATCGGTAGCGTCGGGGTTGGTTCTCAGACCTTCTCTAACCACAGTCAGAAAAGACCGAATCACGACTTAATCTGACAACCATTCGGCCAGATGTCTGACGTCAGGTTGGGGTGTAGCTGAATGTGACGGAAGCATGAAATGCGTCGAGGTTTCCTCCAGCTGCGCCCTCTTCGCAGTTAGCGATGTGGAAAGGGCAGAGTACGAGGGCCCGTGGTGAAAGATAGGGAATCTCTACCTCACCCGGACCCCCGCACGCACTCTAGACCACGCAGAATTTATCCTGACGGGCTTGGGAAGCAATCTCCGTTGTTAGACGCTCTGCATTTCGAGCTCGATTTGGATTTCGTCGGCTTTGGCGCGGCGTATTGGTGGTGCCAGGACGTCGTCAGGTATGGGGCAGATGTAGGG
>JBKPJW010000430.1:0-8122 GCA_046730875.1 Actinomycetota bacterium
TTACCGAGCGAGGACGCTACACCACCGGTGACGAAGATGTGTTTGGTCGTCTTGGACGAGCCCGGAAACCGGGAATTTACACGAGAGTTTGATCGCTGCACCACGGGGTTTGAGCTTATCATCAATTCGGCCTTCCACGGGGTCTTTGGCGGGATCCCGATGTGATTGTTGTCCTAGGGACGGTCGCTGGCGGACATCGTGCGGGACAGCGTGCGGAACGCCCTGCGGGACTGCCTGCGGACGCTCAAATCTGGGGCAGGAGTTTGGCGTCGTCCAGCAGCTCCTGGGCATGGGCCTGGGCGGATTCCGAGTCCTCCTGACCTGCCAGCATGCGGGCCAGCTCGCGGACGCGCTCAGTCTCATCCAGCAGCTGCACGTCGCTGGAGGTGAAGCCGGTGGCGGTGGCACCGTCAGCGCCGCGCACTGACGTCTTAGTGACCCTGATGTGCTGGTTCGCGAAGGCCGCCACCTGCGGCAGGTGGGTAACCACGAGGACCTGGACGTGTCGGGCCAGCATGGCCAGCCGGCGGCCGATCTCGACGGCCGCGCGGCCGCCCACGCCGGCGTCGACCTCGTCGAAGACGAACGTCGGGACGGGATCGACGGCGGCCAGCACCACCTCGATGGCGAGCATGACGCGGGAGAGTTCACCGCCCGAGGCGCCCTTGCCCAGCGGCCGGGCCGGCGCGCCGGAGTGCGGCTGCAGCAGGAAGGAGATCTCGTCAGCCCCGAACGGTCCCAGCTGGCCTGCGGGCTCAACGTTGATGACCAGGGTCGCGTCGGCCATGGCCAGCGCTGTCAGCTCCGCGCTGACCCGGGCGGAGAGGTCCTTCGCGGCCTTCGTGCGCGCCTTGCTGATCGCGGCGGACTTCTTCCGGAGCTCTGTTTCGGCGCGGGTGACCTCGGCGTCCAGCGCCTCGATCCGGGTGGAGTCATCCTGCAGTTCTTCGTACCGCGCCCGGGCCTCTCCGGCCCAGTCCAGTACCTCGTCGATGCTCGGGGCGTACTTGCGGACGAGCTTGGCCAGCGCGGCCCGGCGGTCCTCGATCTCCGCGAGCCGTTCCGGGCCTTCGGTGTCAAGTGCGGCCTGGTAGCTGGCCAGCTCCGCTGCGATGTCGTTGAGCAGGAAGCCGACCTCGGCCAGGCGGGCCGCGGCTGAACCCAGCTCGCCGTCGTGTTCGGCAACATGCTCCAAAGTGCGTTTGGCGGCGTCCACCAGGGTGGTGGCGTCGGCTTCTTCACCGAAGTCCTCGGCGATGAGCGCCTGATGCGCGGTGCTGGCGGCGATCCGCAGCTCCTCGACGTTGGCCAGTTTCACGGCCTCGGCCTTGAGGGCCTCGTCCTCCCCCGGCTGAGGCTCGACGGCGTCGATCTCGGCGAGGGCGGCCTGCAGCGATTCTGCCTCGCGGAGGCGCTCACGGGCTGCGCTGCGCAAATCATTGAGCTCGGCCTTGCTGGCGTTCCAGTGGGCGTAGAGGTCCTGATAGTTAGCCAGCGATCCCGCGAGGTTCTCGCCCGCGAACTTGTCCAGGGCGCCGCGTTGCGCCACCGGGCTCTTGAGCCGGATCTGGTCAGACTGCCCGTGCACCACCACGAGGGTTTCGCCGATTTCTGCCAGCACCCCGACCGGCGCGGCGCGTCCGCCCAGGTACGCCCGGCTGCGGCCGTCGGCGCCCACGCTGCGGGCAAGCAGCAGCTCCGCGCCGCCGTCGAACTCTTCAACCTCGGCCCCTGCCTCGCGGGACCGCGCGACCGCAGCGTGCCCGGCGTCGAGCTTCAACACAGCCTCCGCCGAGGCGCTCTTCGCTCCGCTGCGGACGGCACCGGCGTCGGACCTGGCGCCGAGGAGCAGCCCGACGGCGGTCACCACCATGGTCTTGCCGGCGCCGGTTTCGCCGGTCACCACGCTGAGACCGGGGCCCAGCGGCAGGGTGGCGTCGGTGATGACGCCGAGGTCGCGGATACGCAGTTCTTCAAGCATGGTTCACTTCGCAGTCGATGGATCGGGTGTGTCGCCGGGTCCCGCGTCGCGCGGCGAGGGCAGCGGCGGCATGGGCCGGGGCGTGCGGATAATCGGGATGGGTCCGGTGTGGATGACCCCGGCCTGCGGCATGGGGCCGCGCCAGCCCTGGGTGGGGAGCTGGAACTTTCGCACCAGCCTGCCGGAGAAGGGGGTCTGGTGTGTCCTGGCCAGCCGTACGGGCGTGGCGGAGCGGGTGACTTCGACGCGGGCGCCGGGCGGCAGATCCACCGAACGGCGGCCGTCGCACCACAGGACGCCTTGGGCGTCAGTCCGGTTCAGGATCTCGACGGCGAGCCTGGACCGGGGCGAGACGACAAGCGGCTTCGCGAAAAGGGCGTGCGCACTGATCGGCACGATCAGCAGGGCCTCGACTTCGGGCCACACCACGGGCCCGCCGGCGGAAAAGGCGTAAGCAGTGGAACCCGTGGGCGTGGCCAGGACCACGCCGTCGCAGCCGAAAGAGGTCAGGGGGCGTTCGTCGACTTCCGTCACCACCTCCAGCATCCGTTCCCGGTTGCCCTTTTCGATCGCGGCCTCGTTGAGGGCCCAGGTGTGCCAGATCTTCTGTCCGCGGACCCAGACCTGGACGTCGATGGTCATCCGTTCCTCCACCGTGTATTCACGGCTGGCGACCCACTCGACGGTCTGGGCGAGGTCTGCCCGCTCGCTCTCGGCCAGGAATCCCACGTGGCCGAGATTAACGCCGAGCAGCGGCACGTCGACCTCCCGGACGAGCTCGGCGGCCCGGAGGATGGTGCCGTCGCCGCCCAGCACCATGACGAGTTCGACGTCGGGCAGCTGCACGTGGTCGTGAAGGACCTCCACGGGGTGGTCGAGCTGGCCGAAGAAGCGGACCATGTCCCCGAGCTCGGTCTCCTGCATCACGGGAATCAGGCCCGATCCGTCCAGGAGGGCGCACGCTTCCCAGGCAGCTTTGAGGGACTCCTCGCGCCCCGTGTGGGCAAGGATGAGGACACGCCTGCTCATCAGGTTCCGCCTTCTGGTGGTACTAGTGGTTCGGCCAGATTGTTCCGAGCAACGCAGCAACGGCTGCGTCCCGCTCCTCGATCTTAGGCGGGACTTCGGACATCGCGCGTTTTATCCACAGGAAGTATTCGACATTGCCGTCCTGGCCCGGCAGTGGGCTTTGGGCCAGGCCTTTCAGCTCCAGGCCCGCGTCCACCGCTGCGGCAGCTACCTTGGTTACGGCGAGCCGTCGTTCCCGCTGCGAGGTGACCACGCCGGTCCGGCCCAGCCGGTCCTTGCCGATCTCGAATTGCGGCTTGACCATGAGGATCAGGTCGCCGCCGGGCAAGGTGCAGGCGGCCAGCGGCGCCACCACGAGGGTCAGGGAGATGAAGGACAGGTCCGCCACTGTCAGTGCGGCCGGTCCGCCGATCTCCTCGGCGCTCATGTAGCGCACGTTGAGGCCCTCGTGGACGGAGACCCGGGCATCGTTGCGGATCTCCGGGACCAGCTGCCCGTGCCCCACGTCCACCGCCACGACATGCCGGGCGCCGCGGCGGAGCAGGACGTCCGTGAACCCGCCCGTGGAGGCGCCCGCATCGAGGCACCGTTTGCCCGGAACGTCGACGCCGGGAAACGCGTCCAGCGCGCCGGCCAGCTTGTGTCCGGCGCGGCTGACGTAGCTGTCCTCCTCGGAGGCGGCGACATCCAACTCGGCGCCGTCCTGGACCTGCAGCGACGCCTTCGCGAGGATCTCGCCGCCGGAGCTGACCTTACCCTCGGCAATCAAGCGGGCGGCGTGGGTGCGGGATCTGGCAAGCCCCCGGCTGACGAGCGCCTGGTCGAGCCTGCTCACGATCCCCCGTCCCCGGCGGCGTAGATACGGCGCGCCACGCCGGCAGGAGCGGTTACGTCCTCGTTCAGGGCCTCCAGCAGGGCGTCATGCATGCCCGCATAGAGTTCGCCGTGACCGGACACAGGCGTGTGCGGTACGGCCCCGAGGCGGTCCAGCACGGCGCTGACGGCCGGGTCCTGGACCGCTGCCAGCTTTCCGGACGGGTCCGCGGAGGCAAGCTCCGACGGCAGTGCGGGCCAGGGCGCTTCTGCTGCTATTGACGCGCTTGCCGGCGCTTCCGGCCCGGCGGGCTCTGGCAGCGCGCCGGGCCCGGATACTTGCTCCGGCTCCTGGCTGAGGGCAGGGGTGGGCTCCTGGCTTTGCTCGGTCATGGATCCAGTCTAGTGATCAAGCCACTCGAGGACCGGAGCCAGCGCGCTGGTCGTCTCGGGGTTCGCGGCCCACCAGGCCGAACAGGCGGCACGCCACGAGTCGAGGTCGGCGGGGTCGCCGCTGATATGGACGGACTGTCCCCGGACGATCGCCGAAGCGGTCCCGCTGTGGAACCGCCCGTCGTCGTGCTCCACGGTGGGGTACGGCGCGTACAGGCCGGTCAGGTCATTGATGAGGTAATCCGGGCGCTCCATGGACCGTGCTGCGAGGATCGATTCCCGTGTGTCCACGCCGGTCAGCACGGCCACCGTGGCGAACCCGGCATTGTTGCCGCCCAGGATGTCGGTGTCCAGGCGGTCTCCGACGACGAGCGGCCGGTCCGAGGCCAGCCGTTTGGCGGCCGTATGGAACAGCGGCGCCTCGGGTTTGCCTGCCACGATGGGGCTCTGGCCGGTCGCGGCGGTCACGGCCGCAACCAGGGTCCCGTTACCGGGGGCAATTCCGCGGCCCTGGGGAATGGACATGTCCGTATTGGTCGCCATCCAGAGGGCACCGCCGGCGACGACGTACGACG
Source organism: Actinomycetota bacterium (assembly GCA_046730875.1). GTDB lineage: Bacteria > Actinomycetota > Actinomycetes > Actinomycetales > Micrococcaceae > Arthrobacter. Next base: position 4,792 of record JBKPJW010000430.1, read on the forward strand.
CCTCGGCAACGTCCTTCCACCCAATGTCCGGGCTGAAGCCCTGCACGACGGCGACAGGGTTCTCCTCGGCGCTGCGAACGGGAACCAGTCCCACCAGCTCAATCTCATGGGCCAGCGCGGCGCTGCCGGTGATGAGCACATGAGCCCCGGCCGGCAGCAACGTTGCCATCAGCGCTGCTGCCGCCTGCGAGGAACTCACCACTTGGTTGTCTTCTGCGGGGGCGCCTAGATCGCGCAGGTGCTGTGCTACCTGCGCAGGAGAGCGGGACGCGTTGTTGGTGACATAGCCCAGGCCGACGCCGACACCGGCGAGCCGGCGCAACGATTCCACGGCCCCGGGGATGGCGTGGGCACCGGCATAGACCACGCCGTCGAGGTCGGAGAGGAGGGCATCGAAGGTGGAGATCAGGGTGGTTTCGCTCATGCGATTAGTCCTCCACCCGTTCCTGCCGGGCCTGCTCTGCATCGTCCGCGACTTCCTGACCCGCTTTAGAGACAGATTCCTCATCGGCGTCATCATCAACTTCAACGTCGGCTTCAATGTCGGCCTCATCGAGCACGTCGGCTTCCAGGGAATCCTGGTCGGACTCGGCGTCGTCGGCCTCGAAGTAGTCTGCTTCGGCGTCGTCGGCGCCTTCCTCGATCGGGTTCAGGCCGGTCTCCGCCGCAGCGACGCCGGTGACTTCTGCCGCGGCAGCAGCACCGGCGGCACGCGGGGCGCGCGGTTCGGTCGCCGCGTGCGTGTCGGCGGTTTCCTTATCGTGGAGCCGGCGCTGCCGTTCTTCCTCGCGGGCCTCTTCTTCTTCGTCCCAGCCGAGGTCGATGATGTCAGGTTCCTGGTCGGCACCGAGGCCCAGTGCGTTCTCCGCCACCACGGCCTGCCGCTGCCATTTGGCTGCCTCCTCCGCTCGGCCGGCTGCCGTCAGGGCGTCAGCGTACGCACGGAACAACCGGGGGCTGTAGGAAAAGGCGCGATTGATATCCAGCTGCGGGATCTCCAGCTCGGAAACCGCGGCGTCGAGCTGTCCCAGATCAGTGCGGGCGCCGGCTGCGACGATGGCCAGTTCCACCTTGCCCGGGGCGTCGAGATCCTTGGCTTCGTCGGACCTGGCCATGTCCAGGGCACGGTCCGGACGTCCAAGGCCCCGCTCGCAGTCAGCCATGACAGGCAGGTGCATGTTGGAGCCGCTGATCCGGCGGTAGGTGCGGAACTCCCGGAGGGCCTCACCGTAGTGGCCGGCCGCATACGCGGTCAGGCCCACAGCCTCACGGACTGATGCGAGGCGTCCGCCGCGGCGGCTGGCTGCCAGGGCATGCTGGAAGGCAAGCTCCGGCTCCTCATCCAGAAGCCGTCCCGCCATGACAAGGTGGCGGGCCACCCATTCGGCGCTGGCTGCTTCGAGGGTCTTGATCTGGTGCTGCGTGGCGCGGTCGAGTTCCTTGCCCGTGACGTCCTCGTCGATCTGGGGTGAACGCTCCCGGTCCGGACGGTTAGCGCTGCGGAGATCGCGGGCATTCGGCACGCGCACAGGGCGGTCTTCGGGCCGGTCGCGCCCGAACTGGCGCGGACCTGAATCGCCACGGTCGAAGCTACGTGCCGGACGGTCCTCGCGGTTGCCGAACGGCTTGCGGTTGTCGCCACCGCTATAGGGCTTGCGATCGCGGTCGCCGCCACCAAAACTGCGCTGCCCGCCGCCTTCACGCGGGGCACGGTCACCATACGGCTTGCGGTCGCCGCCAGCGTACGGCTTGCGATCACGATCGCCTCCGCCGAAGCTGCGCTGCCCGCCGCCTTCATGCGGGGCACGGTCACCATACGGCTTGCGGTCGCCGCCGGCGCCACCGCCGCTGTACGGCTTGCGGTCGCGGTCGCCGCTGCCGAAGCTGCGCTGTCCCCCGCCTTCACGCGGAGCACGATCACCATACGGCTTACGCTCACTGCCGGCGCTACCGCCGCTGTAGGGCTTGCGATCACCGTAGGAGGGGCGGCTATCGCCATCGAAACCGCGCTGTCCCCCGCCTTCACGCGGAGCGCGGTCACCGTACGGCTTGCGGTCGCCGCCAGCGCTACCGCCGCTGTAGGGCTTGCGGTCGCGGTCGCCGCTGCCGAAGCTGCGCTGCCCGCCACCCTCACGCGGAGCGCGGTCACCATACGGCTTACGCTCACCGCCGGCGCTACCGCCGCTGTAAGGCTTGCGGTCACCGTAGGAGGGGCGGCTATCGCCACCGAAACTGCGCTGACCGCCACCCTCACGAGGGGCACGATCACCATACGGCTTACGCTCGCCGCCACCGCCAAAGCCACGCTGGTCGCCGCCCTCACGCGGAGCGCGGTCACCATACGGCTTACGCTCGCCGCCGGAATACGGTTTACGATCACGGTCGCCGCCGAAGCTGCGCTGCCCTCCGCCTGCGCGAGGAGCGCGATCACCGTACGGCTTACCGTCACGATCGTCCCTGGCTCGGAAGCCACGAGGATCGCCGCCCGAGTTGCTCGTGCCGCGGAAGGGCGCTCCGCCAGAGTTGTCGCGTGCCTTGCCGCCGCGGTTGCCGTCGTTGTGCTCAGCCATACTGGAATCCTCCTGTTGCGAGCTGACCACTGGCGCAATCGCAGCCGCTCGTTTCCGTGTTTCGTTTCCTACGCAACCCGAAATCAAGCGCTTCGAAGTCCGTACATCTCCCCCAATTCTAGGTGAGCAACCCGCCACCGACTAACGGCCTCACGTCAATAGGGCCCCGCGGTGGCAAGACTCACAGCCCCTGCCGCGCTTCCGCCCGGGTGTCATGTGGCGTCGCGACGGGCAGTCGCCTCCGGTCGCCGAAGACTCCGCACGTGACCAGCGCCGCGGTTGCTTGAAGCGCGGCCGTGGGCTGCGCAACGCTCCCGCACCTTTAACCGGTTCACGCCCCACGCTCCCGCACCTTCGGCGGGTTCCGGCACCACGCCCCCGCACCTGTCCCGGGCTTCCCGACGGCGGCGCCTCTCCTGGATGGACTGCCAGCCGCGCCGGAAGCGACGGATCATCCGCTAAACGCATGCCTGGTCTGAGCGGGCCTTTTCTCGGGAACCGCCGGAGGTGCGGGAGCGTTCCTTCGGGGGCGTGCCGGAGGTGCGGGGGCCTTCCCCAACTGGCTCGCGGCCGGGGCCGTTCCGGGCGTCCGGAACGGCCCCGGCTGCGAGTCAGGTGGAAGGGGGGGTTAAATGCGGGAGGACCCCCAACGTGGTTGGGGGTCCTCGACCGTTAATGATGTTCCGGCGGTGACCTACTCTCCCACACCCTCCCGGGTGCAGTACCATCGGCGCTGTGGGTCTTAGCTTCCGGGTTCGGAA
>JBKPJW010000431.1:0-15382 GCA_046730875.1 Actinomycetota bacterium
GGAACCAGAACAGGACACCCAGCAGCAGCACGGGGATCAGGAGGGAGAACAGCCCGGAGAACCAGTTGTTTTCCACCGGCTGGTCGGTGAAGCCGCTCGGCGGCTTGGAGTCCGTGACGGCCTTGACGACGTCCTGGGCGCGGGCGTTGACGAAGTAGAACTGAACGTTCTTGCCCTTGTCCTGCCCGTCGACCTGCAGGTTGTCCTTCAGGACCAGGTCCACGCGGTTCTCGGCGTCGAAAATCTTGGCCTGTTCAACCTTGCCGCCAGCTGTCAGCAGCTCAAGGCCCTTGTCCGTGTCGATCCGGCTGGCGCCGCCCGGCGCCAGGGTGGCAAATGCCAGCAGCAGCATGGCCACCACGACGACAATCCAGATGCCCGGGCCCTTGAAGAAACTCTTAGCTTTCATCTGATCGGGGCTGGCCCCGTCCCTCCTGGTAGTGCTGCACGGCGACCGATCTGCGCGCGTGGGTGCTGCGTCAGCTTCTAGCTATACACCGTCGCACTAACTCACGCACGGCGAAGGGCAAAAGTTCCCTCTGGGCGTAGCGGGGCAGGGCCTCCCGCCGGCCGGTCCCGGGCCGGAGTGCCTCTGCGCAAACGGCCTACTCGTAGACGTGTGGGGCCAGGGTGCCGACGAAGTCAAGGTTGCGGTACTTCTCGGCGTAGTCCAGGCCGTAACCCACGACGAACTCATTGGGAATGTCGTAGCCGACGTACTTGACGTCGATCTTGACCTTGGCGGCCGTCGGCTTCCGGAAGGCGGTGCAGATCTCCACTGACGCGGTGCCGCGGGATTCCAGGTTCGTCTTGAGCCAGGACAGCGTGAGGCCGGAGTCGATGATGTCCTCGACGATCAGGACGTCTTTGCCCATGAGGTCGGTGTCCAGGTCCTTCAGGATGCGGACCACGCCGGAGGATTGGGTGCCGGACCCGTAGGAGGAGACTGCCATCCAGTCCATGGAAACGTGGCTGTGCAGTGCGCGGGCCAGGTCTGCCATGACCATGACGGCGCCCTTGAGCACGCCGACTATCAGAAGGTCGCGGCCCTCGTAATCCTTGTCGATCTGCGCCGCGAGTTCGGTGATCCGTTGCTGGATCTGTTCCTTGGTGTAGAGAACGTGTTTAAGGTCTGCCTGGACGTCGTTTGAATCCACCAATGGCTCCTGTGTAGATGCGGGATGCGACTATTTTCGGGGCGGCTGTTGTGGCCGGAATACAAGCTTCCCACAGCGGGCGGCTTCGCGGGGAACACCGTTGGCGTCGGCCGGCTCCGGAGCAAGGAGCTGGGCCAGCGAGAGGCGGTAGACGCTGACCGCGCCGGGCAACTCCACCGGGCCGGCCGAGCCCTGCCGGCGCAGCAGCGCTTCCGCCGCAAGCAGGCGCTGGTAGCTGGGCTGTTGACCTCCGACGGCGGCGGCGGCCTTGGCGATCACCCGGAACCGCACGGCCGGTGCAAGGTCCCGCAGCGCGGCCTCCGGAAGGCTGATCTCCTCCCCGTTCTGCTCCCGCAGCCGGTCGAAGGTGTCGTTGGCCACGTCCTCCAGGTAATCGGCGTCGAGCTGGAGGATCGCTGCCGTGCGGGCAAGGGATTCGGCAACGCCGGGGCCGAGCTTGTCCTCCAGCAGGGGCAGCACTTCAACCCGGGTCCGGGAGCGGGCGAAGGCGGGATCCGTGTTGGACGGGTCGTGCCAGGGGTCCAGGCCCTCAGCCCGGCAGATCTCCAGGGTGTCCGCACGCCGCAGGCCCAGGAACGGGCGCAGCAGCCGTCCGCGGGAGGGCCGCATCCCGGCGAGCGACCGGGTGCCGGATCCCCGCGCCAGCCCGAGCAGCACCTGCTCTGCCTGGTCGTCGAGGGTGTGGCCGAGCAGGATCGCGCCTGCACCTGCCTCGTCCGCGGCGGCTTCGAGGGCCGCATGGCGGGCGTCCCGCGCGGCCGCTTCCGGGCCCACCCCGGTGGAGGCGACGTCGACTGTCCTGATCTGCACGGGAGCGAGTCCAAGGTCCTCAAGGATCCGCGCGGTGACGGCAGCGACGTTGGCCGAGCCGGGCTGCAGTTGATGGTCCACGACGACGGCGCCGACGGACACCGGGTGGCCGTCCACATGGCCTCGGCGGGCGAAATAGGCGGCGACGGCGGCGAGCGCCAGCGAGTCCGGGCCTCCGCTGCACGCGACCAGGACCCGTTCCGGGTAACCGGCCGCGGCCAGCGCGTCCTGCAGCATTTTCCGCGCGGTCCCGACCACCGGCGTGAGGCGGCCGGGCCGGCGTCGGCCGCTGGAAACCGGTGCGGGACCGGCGAGGTTGCGGGCCGTCATGGCAGCTAGAGGCCCATCCGGTGGAGCCAGAGCTTGGCGTCGTGGATCTCGGGTTCGCTGGGGAGGTGTTCGGCGGACTCCCAGACTTTGTTGAACCCAGTCATGCCGGCGGCGTCCACCACTTCCCGGACGAACTTGGCGCCATCGCTGTACTGGCGCATTTTGGCGTCGAGGCCGAGCAGGCTGCGGATGAACTTTTCAATCATGCCGCGGTCCTGGCCACGGGCGTTGAACCGCTGGCGGATGGTCTTCACCGAGGGGACGATGCTGGCGTCCACGGCGTCCATGACCACATTCGCGTGGCCTTCGAGCAGGCTCATGAGAGCAGTCAGGCGGGACAGGGCCGCTTTTTCCTCCGGGTTCTGGAGCAGGTCCAGGATGGCGCCCCGTCCGGGTGCCGCGCCCGGCGCCGCGCGGTCCTTGAGCGACTTCGCTGCCGCGGACGCCCGTTCCATCAGGGAATCGACGTTGCCCAGCAGCTGCCCGCTGAGGTTGTCGATCTCCTGCAGCATGTGGTGCCGCAGCCAGGGTGCGGCGGCGAACTGCACCCGGTGGGTCTGCTCGTGAAGGCAGACCCAGAGCCGGAAGTCCCCGGGTTCGACATTCAGTTCGCGTTCCACGGAAATGATATTCGGGGCGACGAGCAGGAGGCGCCCGGCTGCGGGGGCAGTGGAGTTATCGGCCAGCGCGGAGAAAGGATCGTACTGGCCCAGGACTTTGCTGGAGAGGAACGCCAGGATGGCGCCGAGCTGGCTGCCGGTGATGGCCCCGCTGACGCTGGCGGCTCCCGGGCTGAGGGTGGCGCGGCCCTCCAGCATCTTTTCCATGGCGGGCTTGAGCATGACGGCGAAACTCTGCGTGTTGGCCTTCGCCCAGGAGGCCCGGTCCACCACCAGGACCTCGGAATCGCGCAGGTCCCGGGCGGCGTCAAGGCCGGTGATGTGGTGGACGTGCGGCACGGAACGGTCGGCCATGAGCCGCAGGTTCTCGACGGCGGCGCCGATCTCAGCGGCGCCCAGGACCGGGCCGGCCGGCGTCAGACGGGCCGCCGTGGACGCGGCCAGCTCCCAGTTGATGAGACCCTGGGCCTGGATCGATGCCTCGCTCGGCGTCTGGGTCGAAGTATTAGTTGATGCCTTGCTTGATGTCTCGCGTGCAGAGGACTCCATGGGGTCCATCAGATCACAGGGGCCCGATAACGCGCCTTAATTTTCGCTGACCGGCGAACCGGCCCGGCCGGCTCAAGCGGGCCCCGCGGCCCGCCTGCCGTCAGGGCAAGCCAGCCGTCAGCGGCAGCCGCAGCGGGCCAGGACGGCGGCCGAGCGGTCCAGCGCGGCCTTGTTCGCGGCGCCGGGGGTCAGTCCGTTGCCAACGAAGGAAAAGACCAGCAGGCGGCCGTCGGCATCAACCACGTAGCCACTGAGCGCAATGACCGTGTTCAGCGTGCCCGTCTTGGCGCGGACCAGCCCGGCGCCCGCAGCCGAGGCCGCATCCGTGTACCGGTCCCCGAGGGTGCCGGTGAGCCCGGCCACCGGGAACCCGGCCAGGGCGGCACGCAGCCGGCCGTCCGTCCCCGAGGTCATTGCCCGGACCACATCGGTGAGTTGCCGGGCCGAAACCCGGTTGGCCAGGGCCAGGCCGGAGACGTCCGCGGCACGGAGGGTGTCGGTGGGAATGCCCATGTCCCGGACCTGCTGCAGCACGGCCGCGATGGCGTCGTCGCTGCTGCCCGGCCGGCCGGCGCCGAGGGCGGTCATCCGTCCCAGCACCTCGGCGAGGTAGTTGTCCGAGGCCTGCAGCATGAGGTCCACCTGCTGCCCCACCGTGGCGGACTGGACCTCGGCCAGGACCTTCGGCTCTGCACTCTCCGGCGAGGCGCCGGGCTTGACCCGGGCGACGCCGGGCGTCACTGACAGCCCCGCGGCCGGCGCGGCCGCCGTGAGCCGGGCGGCGAACGCCTCGGCCGCTGTCATGGCGGCATCCTGGGGGCGGGGTCCGGTGGTCTTCGCGGGATCGAACCTGGCCGAGTTCACTGCCAGCGGGAAGAGCGGGGCCATCTCCCCCGCGGCGACGTCCTCGGAGTTCCACGCCTGGCTCAGCGACGGGCCGCTGAAAAGGGAGTCATCGAGCAGCACGCTGACCGCGCCGGTCGCGCCCCCGGTCTGGAGGGCACGGACGGTGTCCGCGGCGAGCGTGGCGAGTCCGGCATGGCCCAGAATGTCGTCTGGGTCGGATTCGCCGCCGCCCAGGAGGACGTCCCCGCCGCCGGTCAGGACCACCGAGCCGGGCGTGGGTCCCGCCACCACGCGGGTGCTGAAGCGGCGGTCCGGGCCCAGAACCCGCAGGGCCGCGCCGGCTGTCAGGAGTTTCATGTTGGACGCAGGAACGCGGGCCTCATCGGCCGCGCGGTCAAAGAGCACCTGCCCCGTGGTGGCGTCCTGGACGATCCCGGTGATGGTGCCGCCGCCGTCGGTCTTCAAGGTTTCGTTGAGCTGCGCCGCGAGTGTGGCGCCGGCAGGAACTGGCGCGGTATCGCTGAGGGATCCGATTCCTCCCGAACTGCCGGAAGCGCTCAGTGTGGCCGGGATCTGCTGCCAAGGCGGCACCGTCTCCAAAGCGTTCGAGGACCGGTCCGGGCCGAGGAATGCCGGGGCGATGGCGATGCCGGCCGGCAGCGCCACGGCCACCACCAGCAGGGTCTGGAGCAGCAGGACGAGGATTCCGCGGAGCCGGCCAGGTACCGGTTCGCTGCCTGCGCGGCTGGTTCTCGGTTTCATGCTGCTGCCGGTCCTTAGTCCTGAAATGTCCCCACTAGTTCCTGAAACCAGCGCCTCTCGCTATATCCTCAATAGTAGTCGGCGGCATCGACAGCCCTTTTTCACGTGCCGCGCACCCCCTGAATTCGTCAAGGAGCATTCCATGAAGCATGACGTGACCATCGAGATCCCCAAGGGATCGCGCGTCAAGTACGAAGTTGACCACGAGACCGGCCGCGTCCGCCTGGACCGCGTCCTGTTCACGTCGATGCAGTACCCCACGCACTACGGTTTCTTCGATCACACCCTCGGTGAGGATGGAGATCCGCTGGACGCACTGGTGCTCCTGCAGGATTTCGACCTCTACCCCGGCGTGATCGTCGAGTCCCGCCCCATCGGCGTTTTCAACATGACCGACGACGGCGGCGGCGACGCCAAGATCCTCTGCGTCCCGACTGATGCCCGGTTCGATCACATCAAAGAGATCAGCGATGTCAGCGAATTCCTGATCAAGGAAATCGAGCACTTCTTCACCCGCTACAAGGACCTGGAGCCGGGCAAGTGGGTCAAGGCCGAGGGCTGGGGCGACCGCGCCGCCGCCGAAGCCGAACTCGAGGCTTCCATCAAGCGCTACGTGCCCTCAGCAGCACACTAGTCCCCACCGCCTCCCTAACCTCGCTTCGCTCGGTCAGGGGACCCTCGGCGGCGTGGGCCCACCCACAGCTTCCTAGCCTCGCTTCGCTCGGTCAGGGGACCCTCGGCGGCGTGGGCCCACCCACCCGCCGTCATCGGAGGATGGGTAAGTTCGACGGCGGGTGCCGGGTTCGAAAGAACCCCGCACCCGCCGTCGTCGTCTGGTCAGCAAGTCGTCCGGGATCTGTGAAATCGTTGGCCTATGAACGCCGAGCCTGTCTCCAGCCGCGGATTCCGGTGAGAACTCTCGGCGTTGACCTTGCCGCCGCGAGCGTTAAGACAGCAGTGGCGGTCCTGGAGTGGGCCGGCGGATCCTGCCGGCTGGAGCATCTGGCGCTCGGGGTGGCAGACCGGGAAATCGTGGACCTCTTCGGCGCCAGCGACATGACCGGCATCGACTGCCCCGTGGGCTGGCCGGACGCGTTTCTTCCCTTTATCGCCGGGCATCTGAACTTCGATGCCCACCCGGTGCTGGACCATGACGGCATCGAGGGCCGCCGGCTGCTGGCTTACCGTGACACGGACCGGTTCGTGACCGGTCAGACCGGCCTGATCCCCCTCAGCGTCTCCGCGGACCGGCTGGCGCACCCGGCGATGCGGTGCGCCGTCATCCAGGCCAAGATCGCCCGGGAGTACGGTCCGCAGGCCAGGGACGGCAGCGGCCGGCTTGCCGAGGTGTACCCGGCGGCTTCGCTGAAACTGTGGGGCCTGCCGACCCGCGGCTACAAGGGCCGAGGTGCGACCGAAGCGGAGCGGCTGGCAGTGGCCCTGGACGCGCTGTCCCGGGCCGCACCGTGGCTGGACCTGTCCGGGCATCACGACCGGCTGGCCGCCTCCGATGACATGTTCGACGCCCTCATCGCCTCCCTGACCGCCCGGGCAGTCGCCCTGGGCGCGACGCTGCGCCCCGATGATGGGCATGCCCGGGCTGCGCTGACCGAGGGCTGGATCCACCTGCCCCGGGGCGGACTGCAGGAGCTCCCGGGCTAGCCGCGGCGGCGCGGTTGCCCACGCCGCAGCGACCACTCCCGGATCTCCGCCGGATCCTCGCCGTGCTCCCGGGTGTGGTCCCGGGCGCGCATCCGGCTGTCCTGCAGGGACTGGCGCAGCAGCGAGTGCTTCTCGGCCAGCCCCGGGACCCTGTCGATCGCATCAATTGCCAGCTGGAAGCGGTCGATCCCGTTCAGCATCGCCATGTCGAACGGGGTGGTGGTGGTGCCTTCCTCCTTGTACCCGCGCACATGCAGGCCCTCCTGGTTGCTGCGCCGGTACGTCAGCCGGTGGATCAGCGCGGGGTACCCGTGGTAGGCAAAGATCACCGGCTTGTCGGCCGTGAAGATGCCGTCAAAGTCCCGGGACGTGAGCCCGTGCGGGTGCTCGCTGGCGTCCTGGAGCCGCATGAGGTCCACCACGTTCACCACCCGTACCTTCAGCCCTGGCGCGCCCTGCTTCAGGAGTTCCGCCGCGGCCACGGTTTCGACCGTCGGGACATCTCCGGCACACGCCAGGACGACGTCGGGTTCCTCGCCGCTGACTTCGGAACCGGCGAACTCCCAGATGCCCAGGCCCCGGCGGCAGTGGTGCGAGGCCTCTGCCGGACCCAGCCAGGTTGGCGAAGGCTGCTTGCCGCTGACCACGATGTTGACGTAGTCGCGGGAGGCCAGGCAATGCTCCATCACAGCCAGCAGCGTGTTGGCATCCGGCGGCAGGTAGACCCGGATGATCTCGGCCTTCTTGTTCACCGCGTGGTCGATGAAGCCAGGGTCCTGGTGCGAAAAGCCGTTGTGGTCCTGCTGCCACACGTGGGAGGACAACAGGTAGTTCAGTGAGGCCACCGGCTGGCGCCATGCCAGCTGCCGGTGGACCTTGAGCCATTTGGCGTGCTGGTTGAACATCGAATCGACAATGTGGATGAACGCCTCGTAGCAGTTGAACACCCCGTGCCGGCCGGTCAGCAGGTATCCCTCCAGCCAGCCCTGGCAGAGGTGCTCGCTGAGGACCTCCATCACCCGGCCGGCACGGGCAATGTGCTCATCCAGCGGATCAATCCGGTACTGCCAGACCTTGTCGGTGGCCTCGTAGACGTCCTGCAGCCGGTTGGATGCCGTCTCGTCGGGGCCGAAGAGGCGGAACGTGTCCGGGTTGAGGGCAATAACGTCCCGCATCCAGGCGCCGAGCGTGATCATGGGGCTGATCCGCTCAACGCCGGGTTCGGTGACGTCGACGGCGTGCCCGCGGTAGTCCGGCAGGGTGAGCGGACGCAGCAGGAGCCCGCCATTGGCATGGGCGGTGGCGCTCATCCGCAGGCGACCCGCCGGGGCGTTCCCGGCTGTCTCCGGCAACAGGCGTCCGCGGTCGTCGAAGAGTTCCTCCGGCCGGTACGACTCGAGCCACTGCTGCAGCTGGCTCAAGTGGTCCGGGTTGGTGCGGACCTCGCCCAGCGGGACCTGATGGCTGCGCCAGGTGCCCTCCACCTGTTCCCCATCCACTTTCTTGGGCCCGGTCCAGCCCTTGGGCGAGCGCAGCACTATCATCGGCCACTGCGGAGCGCCATCCTGCGGAGCCCCTTCCTGTGGAGCGCCGTCCTGCGGAGCGCCTTCCCGGTGGCGCTGCTGGATGGTCCGGATCTCTGCCAGGCAGTCATCCAGTGCGGCCGCGAAATCCCGGTGGGCCGCGGCAGTGTCCGCCGGATCGGCCACGGTGACGAAATGCGGGACGTGCCCGTAGCCGCGCAGCAGCTGTTCCAGCTGCGCCTCGGGCATGCGGGCCAGAATCGTGGGGTTGGCGATCTTGTAGCCGTTCAGGTGCAGGATGGGCAGCACCGCGCCGTCGGCTGCCGGGTCCAGGAAGTTGTGCGAATGCCAACTCGCGGCCAGCGGCCCGGTCTCTGCCTCGCCGTCACCGATGACGACGGCGGTGATCAGCTCCGGATTATCGAAGACGGACCCGTAGGCGTGCGCAAGGGAATAGCCGAGCTCACCGCCCTCGCTGATGGAGCCGGGCGTCTCCGGGGCGGCGTGGCTTGGAATGCCACCCGGGTAGGAGAACTGCCGGAACAGCTCGGCCAGGCCGGCTTCGTCGTCTCCGACGTGGCCGTAAATCTCCGAATAGGTGCCTTCAAGCCAGGCGTTGGCCACCACCGCGGGACCGCCATGGCCGGGACCGGCGATGAACAGCATCTGCTGGCCGTCCCGGCGGATGACCCGGTTCAGGTGGGCGTAGACAAAGTTCAGTCCGGGCGTGGTCCCCCAGTGGCCCAGCAGCCGGGCCTTGGTGTCTTCCGCGCTGAGGGGCTCGCGCAGCAGCGGATTGGACCGGAGGTAAATCTGTCCCACGGAGACATAGTTCGCCGCGCGCCACCAGCGGTCCACCAGCTCCAGGGCCGCGCTGTCCAGGATCGGGCCATCCAGGACCGGGCCGCCGTCCGGCATTCCCGTGCGGGTGGTTCCATTCACGTTACTGCCCATGTCACTGCCCATGTCGCTGCTCACTGGGGGTCCTCGCTTCGCTTGGTCCTGCCTCGGCACATTTCGTCAATCGCAACACGTCCGGCAGGCGGGACACAACCTGAGTGCGCCGGCGCCCGCCGGCAACTTGCCCCCCAAGAGCCAACGGGTAGTGTGTCATCCAGAATGTTCACGCTGACCATCAATCAAACCGACAGCCGGCGCGACGGCGACCGTGTGCCGCAGCTCCTCAAGGACCTGCGGCACATTCCGGCGCGCCTGGATTTCGACCGTTCCGTGGAAGACGAGGTCCAAGGCATCCTGGACTGCCCGCTCCAGGCGGTTGAGGCGGCCATGATCGCCCTGCGCAGCGGCAGCTGGTATGTGGGCATCGGAGTGGGACCGGTCAACGAACCGCTGCCGAACCAGATTAAGGACGCCTCCGGGCACGGGCTGATCTATGCCCGGCGCGCCGTGGACCGTCTCCGGAACGGCAAGGACCGGGTCCGAGTGGCTGTGGAGGGTCCGTTGGCGGACGTTGCCGCCGAAGCGGAGGCCGTCCTGCGCCTCTTGGGCCATATTGTGCACGACCGGAGCCACGCGGAATGGCGGGTTCTTGATCTGCTCACTCCGGGCGTGCGGGGTCAGCAGAAGGCGGTAGCCGAGGAACTCGGGATCACCACGCAGGCCGTGAGCAAAGCCGTGGCCCGCTCCCAGTGGAACGAGGAGCACGCGGCCCGTCCCGCTGCGGCACGTCTTTTGGGCCTCATCCTCGACGTCCGCTGACCGGCCACTGCCGCTAGTGGCACGGCCTTTGCGTTTAGAGGAGGCTGCGAAGCACCTGCGCGGCGCCGTCGTCGTAGACCGACTTCGTCACTTCGTCCGCAGCGGCAATCACTTCCACCGGGGCCTGGCCCATGGCCACGCCGCGGCCGGCCCAGGTCAGCATCTCGATGTCATTGCGTCCATCGCCGACGGCGATGGTGCGGTGGACCTCGATGCTGAGGCGGTCGCGGAGGCGCTCCAGCGCGCTGGCCTTCGTCACGCCGGCGGCGGCAATGTCCAGCCACGCCGTCCAGCCCACCGAATACGTCACGCCGGCGAGCCCGATGTGACGGATCGCGGCGTTGAATTCCTCGGGGGTGTTCTCCGAGCTGAAGACCACCACACGCACTGCGGTTGACTCCAGCATGGTCTGGAAGTCGACGCCGACCGCTTCGACGCCGAAGCTGGAGTCCTGGAAGCGCTCGGTGGACAGGAAATTGCCGTCCTCGTCCTCGAGTGCGTACTTGGCCGTGGGCAGCCGCTTGCGCAGGGCGCGAAGGGCCGGCCCTGGGTCGAACGTTGCCTTGTGGATGATTTCGTAGCCGTCGGGCAGCCCGGAGTCGATGCGCAGGATCACGCCGCCGTTGGAGCACACGGCGTAACCGTTGTCGATCCCGATGTGTTCGATGACCGGCAGGGTGGCGTTGAGGGAGCGCCCCGTGGCGATCATGACGTGGTGGCCCGCGGCCACCACGGCCTGAGCGGCCTCGCGGACAGGTGCGGACATGTGCCCGTCGTGGTCCACCAGGGTGCCATCAACGTCCAGTGCGATCAGCAGCTTGTCGCCGGTGATCTTTGAGACGCCGTTACCCGCGGCTTTGCTGTTCCCGCGGGTGTTGTTTTCGCGGGAATTGTTCTCGTGTGTGTTGCGCCGGTCATCGTTGCCGGCGACTGAGGATTCAGTCATGGTTGTCATCTCACAAGTAGAGCAGACACCTCCGACGGCCGCTAGGACACACGCCACAGCAGGACGTTAACTCGCGGTAAACACTCCGCGGGCTGTCCACACTGTGCGTGGTCATCCGGCGGCCGCCGGAGGGCTGGCTGGTGGCTAGAGAACGGGGAAGACCGTCATGCCGCCGAGGTATTTCTGCAGGGCGGCGGGGACGTTGACGGAGCCGTCGGGGTTCTGGTGGTGCTCCAGGATGGCGACGATCCAGCGGGTGGTCGCCAGGGTGCCGTTGAGCGTGGCCACGGCCCGGGTGCCCTTGGCCGCGCCCTCCTCGTTCTGGACACGTTCGCGGATGTTCAACCGGCGGGCCTGGAACGTGGTGCAGTTGGAGGTCGAGGTCAGCTCCCGGTAGGCGCCCTGGGTGGGGACCCATGCCTCACAGTCGTACTTCCTGGCTGCGGAATTGCCCAGATCCCCGGCCGCGGTGTCGATGACCCGGTACGGGAGCTCGCACTTGGCCAGCATCTCCTCTTCCCACGCCAGGAGGCGGGAGTGCTCTGCAGCCGCGTCCTCAACCGTGGTGTAGATGAACATCTCCACCTTGTTGAACTGGTGGACCCGGATGATGCCCCGGGTGTCCTTGCCGTGGGAACCTGCCTCGCGGCGGTAGCACGAACTCTGGCCCGCGTAGCGGATGGGGCCGGCCGAGAGGTCCAGGATCTCGTCGGCGTGGTAGCCGGCGAGGGCCACTTCCGAGGTGCCCACAAGGTAAAGGTCGTCTTCGGCGAGACGGTAGATCTCGGCGTCGTGCTTGACGTCAAAACCGGTGCCCTGCATGGTTTCCGGGCGGACCAGGGTGGGCGTGATCATGGGGACGAAACCGGCGTCGATCGCCTGTTCCATGGCCATCTGGAGCAGCGCCATTTCCAGCCGGGCGCCGACGCCGCGCAGGAAGTAGAAGCGTGAGCCGGAAACCTTGGCCCCGCGCTCCATGTCGATGGCTCCGATCAGCTCACCGATCTCCAGGTGGTCCCGGGGCTCGAAGTCGGGGAATTCGCGCGGCGTGCCCACCTTCCTGAGCACAATGTAATCTTCCTCGCCGCCAGCCGGGACGCCGTCCTCGATCAGGTTCGGGATGCTCCGGAGCAGTTCCTCCTGGGCCGTCTGGGCGAGGTCTGCCTCGGCCGATGCGGTCTTGACCGAGGCGGCCAGAAGCTTCACCTCTGCGAGTAGGGCCTGCTTTTCCTCGCCCTTGGCCTGGGCGACCTTCTTGCCGAACAGATTCTGTTCGGCCCGGAGGTTCTCAAACCGGATCAGGGCCGCACGCCTGGCCGAGTCTGCAGCGATGATCGCGTCCACCACGGATTCGTCGGCGCCGCGGGCGCGCTGGCTGGCACGGAACTTGTCCGGATTTTCGCTGAGGTCTTTTACGTCGATCACCAGACAAGAGTATCCAATCCGGCCGCCCTTGCCGGGCAACCCGATCAGGGGTGCCGGCGGGATACTGTTGGAGCACAATGCGCGACTGGCTGCTCTACCTCGTCATCGCTGGGGTCCTGGCCTTTGCCGTCTCCAGTTGGTGGGGGGTGCGCCGGCTGAGGGCCAAGCACACCCGCAGCGCCGTCTGGGAGGAAACCCACAGCCCGGGCCTGGGCCGGCAGAAGGTTGCTGTGGTCCTGAATCCCATCAAGGCGAGGTCGGCGGAAGCCCGGGCACTGATCGAAGCCGCGTGCACCGAGGCGGGCTGGCCGGCGCCCCGCATCTTTGAAACCACCGCGGAGGACCCCGGCTTCTCGCAGGCGCGGGCGGCGGTCAACTACGGAGCCGACGTCGTCCTGGCCTGCGGCGGGGACGGTACCGTCCGCGTCGTGGCGGAGGTCCTGGCCGGGACGGACACCGCCATGGGCCTGATCCCGCTGGGCACCGGCAACCTCCTGGCCCGCAACGTGCACCTGGAGGTGGGCGACCTCGCCGGCAACGTGCAGACCGCCTTGTTCGGCCACCAGCGGTTCATCGACACCGCGCAGCTCACCCTGGAGAATGCACGCACCGGAGATTCCGCGCAATACACGTTCCTGGTGATTGCGGGCATCGGCATGGACGCCGAAGTGGTCATTGACACGAACGACGGGCTAAAGAAGGCCGTGGGCTGGCTCGCGTACACGGAAGCCGGCGCCCGGCACCTGGTGGGGCGCCGCAAGAAGGTCTCCATAGCCCTCGATGACCAGCCTGAGCAGTCCCGGAATATCCGCAGCGTCCTGTTCGCGAACTGCGGACTGATCCCCGGGGGCATCGATTTCATCCCGCAGGCCATGATTGATGACGGGATGCTCGACATCGTGGTGATGAGCCCGCGCAGTGCAATCGGCTGGCTGGCCATGTACACGAAGATCCTGCTGAAGCACAAAAAGGAACTGCCGGTCATGACTTACTACCGGTCGGGCAAGATCACCATCCGGTCTTCGGAACCTTTGCCCACACAGGTCGACGGCGATCCTTCCGGCGACGCCACGACGGTCACCGTCCAGGTGTCCCCGGGATCCCTGCTGGTCCGGGTCCAGGAGGGGACAGAAAGCGACTAGGCCCACGGTGCGAAGCAACAGCTAGGCGCTGGCGGCCTTCTTCGCTTCTGCCGCCTTCTTCGCTTCCGCAGCGGCCTTGGCGGCCCTGGCTTCGGACTGCTCGCGGATCATTGCCTGCTCCTCTTCGAAGCGCAAACGGTCCGCGCGGTCGGCGTCGTCGCCGTCCCAGTCCTGGTTCTCAGCTGTCGGCTTGGGATTGACGATCATTCCCTGGCCGTCATTGTCTGTGCTGGTGCCTGACATGACCCGCTCCCTCCCTTAGGGGATTCCCCCAATATGGATCAGGCAAGCATACGCACAGTTGGGAAGGGGTGGAAGTGCGCAATATACCATTTGCCTACGCTGTGGGCGAAGCCCCCGGGATATATTCCGGGGCGGCAGATGCACTGCCCAGTATGTTTTTCACCCACGCATGCGCGGAACGGAATGCCTGGTCCGAGGTGTGCGGCGCAACGTCGGTCCTGAGGCCGTCCGCACGCTGATAAGACCCGAGGAAACGCGTGGCCGGGCTGATCCGGTGAAGACCCGCGAGCGCGTCGGCCATCCGGGCGTCGGCCACATGCCCGTCGGCGTCAATGCTGAAGAAGTAGTGGCCCAGGTACTGACCGGTCGGCCGGGATTCAATCCGGCTCAGGTTCACACCGCGGGTGGCAAACTGGTCCAGGATCTCCATCAGCGCCCCCGGCCGGTCCTCGGGCAGCGGAACTACAACTGTTGTCTTGTCCGCCCCGGTGCGGTCCGGGAGTTCGCCCGGGCGGCCCACGAGCACAAAGCGGGTGACCGCCCCGGGGTTGTCGCCGATGTTTTCCGCGAGCACCGCAAGCCCCGGCTGCTCCGAGGCCACGATCGGGGCGCAGATCGCGGCGTCATAGTGGGCGCCGTTACCGTCCAGCAGACCCATGGCGGCTGCGGCGGTGGAAGACCCCGGGATGTATTCCACATTGGGAATATTTGCATCCACCCAGAGCCTGCACTGTGCCCAGGCATGACCGTGGGTGGAGACACGGCGGATGTCCCCGATCGCCACGCCCGGCCGGGCAACCAGGACGAAGCTGATGGGCACCAGGGCCTCGCGGAGGATCCTGAGTTCCTGGCCGGTGGCGATGGCGTCGAGGGTTGCCGTGACGCCGCCCTCGACAGAGTTTTCAATCGGCACCATGGCCGCGTCGGCGGAACCGTCCCGCACCTTGTCCAGTGCCGTGTTCACATTCGAAGACGGGATGCGGATGGCGTCCGCTGCGTCCGGGACCTGCATCAGGGCCGCCTCGGTGAAGGTGCCCTCGGGTCCGAGGAAGGTGTAGGTGACGGTTGGTGCGGGCATTCGTTCCTTCTTTAGTTACAGGACAACCGGTTTGAGGCCATTGTCGGACACGAGCGGCAGGCCGGACTCGACCCACTGGTCCATGCCGCCGGCCACATTCAGCGCGGAATACCCCATTCCTACCAGCCATTGCGTGGCGCGGTAGGACCGGCCGCCGGTGCGGCAAATGACATAGACGTCCTCGTCCGGGTCAAGCTCCTCGACCCGCGCCGGCAGCTGGTCCATGGGGATGTGCAGGGCGCCCTCGGCATGGCCCGCGACCCATTCATAGTCCTCGCGGACGTCCATGATCCTGGCACCGTCGGGGATACCGGAAACGCTTACGGTCTGGAAGTCACTCATGTTCGCCCTTTCCGCGGAATTCAAGGTCCTATCCCAGCGTATCCCCCGCCGCTGGCAGCGCGTCCCCGCTGCCAGCACGTTACGCTTCTGGAGAGCGCAAAGGAGACCTCATGCCTGCTAAACACCCAGCCGAGCAGCCCGTCCGCGGCTCCCGCCCCGGGACATGCCCTCCCTTGGCCGCGACCGCTGGGCATGATGGCATTGTGT
>JBKPJW010000432.1:0-1773 GCA_046730875.1 Actinomycetota bacterium
GCAGCAGCCTGCGCAACCCCACCGGCGACGGCCGGATCACGTTCGCCACGAATGCGCCGGCGACGCCGTACCTGCGCTCGGTGACGGTGGACAGCTTCGACGGCGATACCTGGGCCCCAGACGACCGGGAGTCCACGCGCCGGCCGGGCACCGGCGGGATCGACACCGGGCTCAACACGGCCGCGACTGAGCTCCGCGTGATCACGGCCGTCAACACCGGCCAGTTCACGAGTCCGTACCTGCCGGCGCCGTACGCGCCGGAAGCGGTCAACGGGCTCACGGGGCGCTGGAGCTGGGATCCGGCCACGCTCAGCATCAAGGGCGTTGACACCAATTCCCGTGACCAGCAGTACGTGGTCACGTCCGTCACTCCCCAGCTCACTGCCGGGCTGCTGGCAGGGGCCTCCGAGCCGGTGAGCGGGATCCCGGATCAGTTCCTGCAGCAGCCCTCGAACGTCCCGGAGATTGTGCGCGGCACGGCCGATGCCGTGACCGCCGGAGCCTCCACGCCGTATGCAAGGGCCATGGCGATCCAGAAGTACCTGCGCTCCACCGAGTTCAGCTATTCGCTGCAGTCCCCCGTGCAGGGCGGCTATGACGGCAACGGCCTGTCAGTGCTGGCGGACTTCCTGGCCCAGAAGAGCGGGTACTGCATTCACTTCGCCTCGGCCATGGCCGTCATGGCCAGGCTGGAGGGTATTCCCAGCAGGATCGCCGTGGGCTACGCCCCGGGGCGCCCTACCGGAGCTACCGTGTCCCTGTCCGGCCAGGGGCCGCTGCCGGAGTTCGAGGTAGATTCCCGGGACGCCCATGCCTGGCCGGAACTGTACTTCCAGGGCATCGGCTGGGTCGCGTTTGAGCCGACGCCCTCCCGCGGGATCGTTCCGGCCTATGCCACGGAAGCCGCCACCCCCAGCGGGGCCAGCACCAATGAACGCAACGACGCCTTGACCCCGGGAGAGGGTGCCTCGCCGGCGCCGGTTCCCAGCCTCGTTCCTGTTCCCCTTCCGGGGGCCGGGGCGGAGGCGTCCGCGGGTGCGCAGCTGGCGCAGGTGCTTTACGGCGTCGGTGCGGTTCTGCTGCTTGGCCTGCTCGTGGCCTCGCCGCGACTGGCGCGCAGCCGCGTGCGGCGTCGCAGGCTGGGCGCGGCACGCGGCGTTTCCGGCTCGGCGGGCGGGACGGCCCTGCCGGCCTGGGCGGAACTGCGGGATCTGGCCACGGACTACGGCGTGGCGCCCGGAGCGAGCGAGACGCCGCGGCATTTCTCCGAGCGCCTCCGTGCCTCGGCAGCTTTGCGGGAATCCGGCGGCCCCGACGGACCCGGGCAGCGGGCCGCGGCGGCCCTGACCGAGGACTTTGAACGCGAGCAGTACGGCCGCCCGCGTGGCGCGGCGGGTACAGGCGGTTCGGGCGGGAACGCCCAATCCGAGGATCCGGCCGACTCCGCCGCGGCCAGGATCACCCTGGTGCAGGCGTTGCTGCGGGCCAATGCGAAGCCGCTGGTCCGGCTGCGCGCGGCCTGGCTGCCGCCGTCGGTCATGTCCGGCTGGCGCCGGTCATTCCGGCTGCCGCACCGGGTCCTGTCCCGGACAGCGCAACGCACCCGGCGGGGCGTCGCGGGATCCTGGGGGAAGATCCGCAACACCGTCCGCCGGGTGCGCCGCGGTTAGGGTGTGCAGTTAGGGCATGCAGTTAGGTTCTGTGCAGTTGGGCTGTGCGCCTAGCCCGCGTAGGGGTCGGCGATGCCGATGTACTGGGTGTAGAGGTATTCCT
>JBKPJW010000433.1:0-2373 GCA_046730875.1 Actinomycetota bacterium
TCGCGTTCCTCGCCGAACCAGATGCTGCAGATGGAGCTGACGTCGATGCCGGCGTCCTTCGTCAGTTTGTTGATTTCTTCGACGTTATGGGTTGCCGGTTCTCCGACGAGTTCGATGGCGTCGTAGCCGTAGCGGGCGACGCGATCGATTCCCTTCGCGATTTCTTCCTGGTAGTAAACGATGGCGTTGTAGGAATACTTGAAGCGGGACACTGTTTTCTCCTTGAATCAAATTACTGTTCGGGCTGCCGGGCCAGGCAGGGGTGCCGGGCCCGGCCGTTTATGGCTTTGGGGCTCTAGTCCTTGAAGATGTTGCCCCAGAGCTTAGGGTCATCGACGTTCTCCTTAGTGATGAGCTGAGTGTCGGTCAGCTGCATCTTCGGGACCTGCTTGCCGTCAAGCAGATCAACTTCGGCCTGAAGGGCCAGTGCTCCCATCTCGAACGGGTTCTGGTCCATGGTGGCGTCCTGGACGCCCTTGCGGATCCGGTCAAGGGCCAGCGGTGTGCCGTCCACTCCGACGAGCGGGATGTGGCCAGCGGCTCCGACCGGGGCGGCCTTGTTGATCTGGGAGAGGCCGGAGTCGATGCCGCGGACCATTTCGTCGTTGTGGCTAAAGAGGCCGTTGATGCTCGGATCCGAGGTGAAGTTGTCCACCGTCAGGGACAGGGCGTTGTCGGCTGTCCACTGCGCGTCGCGGGAAATGACCTTGATGTCGGGGTACTGCTTGATGCCTTCGGTGAAGCCCTCGCCGCGGAGAATGGCGTGGTAGGCGCCCTTCGCCCCTTGGTATTCGAGTACCGTTCCCTTCTTCCCCATCAGCTCGGCAAGTGCCTCGGCGCCCAGCTTTCCGGCTTTCTTGTTGTCGAAGGCCACGGCCGCGTCGGCGACGTCGCCGGGAATCACGGAGTCGACCGTGGTGACCGTCTTACCGGCGTCGTGGATCATCTGGACCCCGGGAGCCAGTTCAGCCGAGTTGTTCGGGCTCAGGACAATGCCGTCCACGCCCTTGGCGAGCTGGTCCTGGATCTGGCTGATCTGCGTGCTGGAATCGCCCTTGGCGTCCAGGAGCGTCACTTCGACGTTGAGTTCCTTGGCTCTGTCCTTGATGCCCTGTCCGAGGGCGACCATGAATTCAAAGCTCTGGCTGTAGAGCAGTACGGCGATCTTCTTTGGCTTGGCTGCACCGCTGGCGTCCTGGGGCGACGAAGAGGGGGTTGCGCCGCAACCGCTGAGAGCGATGGTGGCGGCGGAGACAGCCGCAAGAATCGCCAATTTGGGTGAGGTCTTCATTGACTTACTCTTTCTGTTGGTTATTCGACGTTTCACCGGCGTACATGCGGGGTGTGCATGTCCTGCCGTCGTGAGGAGGTGGCTAGGCAGGTGTCCCGGCGGGATGGTCTTGCCCGGATTCCGTGACGGTGGAGCTCACGGTCTTCTCGTCTGCCGCGGGAGGGGGTCCGATTTTTCGTTTCCTCGCGAGGTTCCGCTTGACGTACTTGTAGCGGTAGACGTCCAGGGCGGCGGCAGCGAAGATGACCACGCCTTGGACGATCTTGTCGTAGGAGGACGGGATGCCGAGAAGGTTGACGGCGTTGGAGACCATGGCGATCAGCAGCACACCCAGGAGCGTGCCCTTGATGTTGCCTTGGCCGCCAAAGAGGCTGGTGCCGCCGATGACGACGGCGGCGATGATGGTCAGTTCGATGCCGTCCCCGGCACGCGGGCTACCCGAGGCCAGACGGCCGGTGAGCAGAAGGCCCGCCATTCCCGCTGAGAGGCCGGCGATGACGTAGGCGTTCATGGTCACACGGTCAACCCGGATGCCGGCCAGCAGCGCGGCTTCCTTGTTGCCGCCGACGGCGTAGATGGAGCGCCCGTATGTCGTGCGCGTCAGCGCCAGATGTGCCAGGTAGGCCAGCAAGAGAACCGCCGGGATGAGCAAGGGGATGCCTGCGATCTTTGCGCTGACCATGTTGGTCAGCAGCTTCGGAACCGGGGTGATGTTTCCGCCATCGGTGTAGGCGAAGGCGATGCCCGATCCGGCCGACAAGGTGGCGAGCGTGGCGATCAGCGGGGATATGCCCAGTTTCGTGACCATCAGCCCGTTCAGGGCCCCCACTACCCCACCAACCACCAGACCGGTAAGGAGGCCGACTTCGGCGGGCATGTTCATTTTCACGATGACGCCCATGGACAGCACGGAGGCCAAGGCCGCGGTGGAACCTACTGAAACGTCGTTGCCCCCTGTCAGGATTACGAAGGTCATGCCGATGGCGAATACGCCCAGGATTGTGCACTGATAGAGCAGGTTGACCAGGTTCACCGGTGTCAGAAACACCGGGCTGAGGAAGGTCAGCAGTACACCGAAGAGC
>JBKPJW010000434.1:0-23069 GCA_046730875.1 Actinomycetota bacterium
CTGTAGAGTCCGCGCGAATGGTAGGACTCCAGCGCTGTGCTCGATTCGGCCAGGCGGGCCGGATCACGAGCGGCACAGTCGGCCAGCACGCGATAAATGACGGTGAGCGGGCCGGCGGGGAAGAGCTCGCTGCCCAATCGCTGGGCCTTCATCAAATATTGTTGCGCAGCCGTCAGGTTGTCATTCCAGTAGGCGGCAATTCCCCGCGCCAGCCAGGCCGGAGCCATCCGTTCCTGCGAACTCCAACCCAAGGCGTCTCCCCGTTCCAACGCCTGGGTAGCATCCTCTGATGCGCGCTCCAGGTTCCCGGCTGCTGCGAACGCCAATGCGAGTTCCGCCTGGGCGCGGATCTCCATCCCATCCAGCCGTTTCGGGTCGCCGGTCCCCCCTGCCGCTTCGAGCAGGGCGGCCGCCAGTTCGCCCGTACGGTGCAACCGAAATTCCGCCTGGGCCAGCAGGAAAAGTCCTGTCGACCCGGAGCCGGAACGGCCGTCTTTTGAAAGTTGCACTATTGACCGGCTGTCTTCCGCGGCCGCGGCCTGGGGTTCCGGACGGCCGAGGACGGGCATCGGTTCGAAGTGGGCACGGCAACTGACGAGCCTGCGGCGGCGAAGGGCGTCCAGGACAAAGGTCCGCGACAATGCCCGGTGGGTGAGTTCGGACGCTCCGGTGCTGTCCTCGGACAGGGCACGGCAGACGGATCGGATCATCAATATCTCAGGGTCTTCGGCCCACGGCGCCGGCAGGTCCCGGCACAGGCGTTCGAGGGTGCGGGCGTCATTGCCGAGCAGGAAGTCGAGCCAGTGCGCGCCGAGCGACATCACGGCCTGCCGGGGAGCGCGCCCCTTCAGCGCGTGCGCGACGCACGCGGCGACGTCGCCGTCCTGGTAGTACCGCGCCGCCACGCGGTGAAGGCGTTCGGCCAGAAGGGGGTCCCGCCGCTCCAGGATGCGCCGGCACTGCGCAGCGAAGAGGGAATGCCAGCGGTACATTGATTCACCGCCGCGATAATCGTGCTCCTCGATGAAGAGACCGTTGCGAAGGCACTCCTCGAGAAGCACGCCGCCGTGGGGGCGGCCATAGAGTTCGACGGCGAGCCGGCGGCCAAGCCAGTCGCAGGTGGTGGCGCGCAGGATGAACTCCGCCAGTGTCGGGTCAAGCTGGTCGAGGATCTCCTCCGCAACGTAGTCGGCAAGCGGTATGTGCGTGGGGGCGGAGGTATCCGGCGTCGTGACCGGTGCGATGTGGGACTGTGCCAGGGACACGAGACTTGCGTGGACGGCCACAGGCCAGCCCGCGGTCATCGTCCAGAGGGATCCGGCGTCAAAGGCCGCGTCTTGTCCCAGCGAACAGGCAACCTGGGCGACTTCCTCCGGGGTGAAAGCGAGCTCCGGGGCGCGCAGTTCACCAAGTCCCTCGCCGTACCGGAACCTTTCCAGCTGGATGCCCGTGTGGCCCCGGCCCGAGAGGACCAGCCGTAATGAGGGGGGTGCCGAGGCGGCGAGGACTCCAACGATGCCGTTCGCCAACCCGGGCCCGGCCAAATGGACGTCGTCCATTACCAGGACAATCGGCTCGGTAAGTTCCTCGAGGGCCCTCAGCAAAAGGTCATAGGACGCGGCCCCGTCGGGGGCAAGGCTCTGATCAAGAGCCAGGAGGGCATCGTTGCCCGGCAGAGGCGACCTGCTTGCCGCGCGCTGGAGTGCCCCGACAACGCCGTGAAACAGCCGCGCCGGTTCCGTATCGAACCGGTCCAGCGAAAGCCAGGCGCAGGACATCCCGCAGTTACGGACCCAGTCGCCCAGGAACGTCGACTTGCCGTAACCGGCCGGCGCCGCGACGAGGGTCAGGCGATACGAATCGGCGGACGCGGACAAGGCGTTTTCCAACCGCGGCCGCTGCAAGGATCCAAGGCCGCGCAGGGGTGGCCGGATCTTGAACTGAGGACCCGGCTGCCAACCGGCCTTTGGCATGTCTCCCACGCAGCAAATGCTAGGCCTGCGCAAAAGGGCACCAACAGGGCGCAAAGACCCCTTGTGGCGACTCGACGACGCCCGGTTCCACCCGCAGGCGGCACGTCGCGAGTTGCGAGCCCGGGAGTATCATCAGGCATGGCGACGAAGCACGGCAGCCAGAAGGAACCGATTTTCCTTCGTGACCTCGATAAAGGCGGCCGGAGGCGCGTCCTCATTCTCGCCGTCGCGCGGCTGATTGCATTTTCGGTAATAACGCTCTCCCTCTACTTCCTCATTCCAATAGGGGGATTCAACGACGCCAACCCTGCGGCTGCATGGATCCGTCTGGCGGCCATTGTCTTAGTCTTTCTCGCTGCCCTGGCCCTTCAATTGCGGATGATACTGGCTGCCCATATCCCCCAAATCCGGGCGGCCGCGACGGTCGTGGAATGTCTCCTGATGTTTCTGTGCCTCTTCGCCCTCCTTTACACGTCGCTGTCACTGACCGATTCTTCGTCGTTTAGTGAACCGCTGAACAAAACAGACGCTTTGTACTTCACCACGTCCACCTTTGCCACGGTCGGATTCGGCGATATTACTCCGGTCAGCCAGCTTGCACGCTCGGTGGTTACCGTGCAAATGATTGCTGATCTGGGGGCTCTCCTATTGGTGGCAAAGGTGGCCTTTTTTGCGGCGGGCCAACGTCTCAGGCGCTAGGCTCCTGACGCGCCGCTCGCGTCACCCGAATCGGGTGATATCCGGCTGATGGGCCGAAAGCTGGCGGTAAATCAGGCGGCAGCCGGTCCAATCCCGCAGCCGGCCCGGGCCGGGGGCCGCCGAGGGGCCCGTTGAACGCGAGCGTCACCGCACCCGCCAGGCATGGCAAACCATTACCGACGGAAACAGATCACCCTGTGCGGGTGGGTCCGGGCCGGCCCGGCACATACACAATGAAATTGTCATGAGTGCCCAACCGCGGTACATCGGGCCTGCTCGACGAGTTTCTACTTAGGCGGATCCCCATGTCTATCCACGAACAACCCCCGGGCACCGGCGGCCAGGAACAGGAAGAGATACTGCGGCTGCGGGCGGAGGTTGCCCGGCTGCAGCGCGAACGGGACGATGCCAGAACGGCACAACCAAGGCCTTCCGGAGCTCATCCGGGGCTGGGACGCCGGATAGTGGCGATCGTACTCGTCGTTCTGACTGCCGTGTTGGCGCTGGCGGCTGTGCCCGCCCTCTACCTGCGCAGCGAAGTGATCGATACCGATCGCTACGTGGCCACAGTGGCACCGTTGGCGTCGGACCCTGCCGTCCAGGCTGAGATCGCTGACAAGGTCACGCAACAGATTGCCGCTTCAGTGGACTTTGAGACCATCACCCGCGATGCGCTCACCGAACTCAGCAAGACGGCCCCCCGCGTGGCCGCCGTGATCACCGGGCTGGCGCCGGCGATCGCAGAGCAGACCAGGTCACTTGTCCATTCCACCGTGGCGAGGTTCGTGGCGACACCGCAGTTCCAGGACCTTTGGATTCAGGTGAACCGGGTGGCGCACCAGGGTCTGGTAAACCTTGCCACGGGAAAGGCGGCGAACGGGACCGTCACCATTGACGAGAGCGGCGCGGTGACGATCTCCACGAAGGACATCATTGCCCGCGTTAAGGCCCAGCTGGTCCAGCAAGGGGTCGATATCGCCGCCAGGATTCCGGAAGTGGAAGGACAAATCACCCTCTTCCAGTCACCTGAGCTGGTCCGGGCCACCGAAGTCATCAGGACGTTGGATGCAACCGCCCCGATCCTGGGGTGGCTGACCGTCATTAGTGCCGTGGGCGCTGTTGCGGTGGCCCCGCGGGGCGAGAAGCGGCGCTTCACCAGCGCCGTCGGTTTGGCGGTGGCCGTAGCCATGGCTTTGCTGGCCTTGGGGCTGGTCATCGGGCGCAGCGTCCTCCTGAACTCGCTTCCGCCGGATGCACTGTCCCCGGCGGCGGCTCAAAGCGTGGTCGAGACGCTCCTGGTACCCCTGCGCACCAGCGTGCGCTTTGTCTTCGTCGTGGGACTCCTGATCGCCTTGGCCGCATTCCTGGGCGGCCACTCGCGTCCCGCCGAGTTTGTCCGCCACGGTCTGGCGACCGCGGGCGACTACATCACAGGCAAGGTGGGCGCCGGCCAGGCCAAGCCGTGGCAGTACTGGCTGGCCCGCTACCGCCGCATCCTCGAGGCCACCATCGTCGGAATCGCCGTCCTGGTGCTGATCTTTTGGCAGGACCCGACGGCGGCCGTCGCCATTTGGACCGCGGTCCTGGCCGTGCTGGCCATTCTCCTGGTCGAACTGCTGTGCCGTCCCGCCGTTGCGCCCGGCGCTGGCGGCGAACCGTCCACCACGGAGCCTCATCCAGCCATGCCGGCAGGCGGTCCGCCTGCCGGCGGCCGGACGGACGAGCTTCGTCCCACGGCCAAGATCGGCGGCCCGGCGGCCGGTGGTCCTGCAGCCGGTGGTCCGACTGCAAGCGGCGCTCCGGACGAGCCTCATCCCACGGCCAAGATCGGCGGGCCCCCGGACGAGCCTCGTCCCACGGCCCCCATCCTCTAGGGACCGATTCCTCGGACCGACTCCTCCAGATACCGGCGCAGGACCGGCGCTACGGAACTGCCGGAGAGAACGGGTACATGTCTTCCCCGCCTCCGTGCACTACGAGGCACGTGGACTCCGGTACTTCGCGCCACGCCCCCCGCAGATCACCCAAGGGTTCGGAGACAACCAGGCGAGTGTCGTCCGAGAGGTCGTGGAGCGTGGGGTTGTCCGGGTACTGGTGGCGCAGCGTCGAGATGTCAGCGCTGTGGAACAGCGATCGGGATCGGCCTTCACTCGAATAGCGGAACGCCCAGGTGGTGTCGCCGTCGGTGGTAGCCACAGTCATCTGAATCGCGAAGTCGATGCCGTGGCGCTTGGCGACGTCTTCGATCAGGCCAACGGCGGAAGCGACGGCCGTACGCGGGTCCTGCTCCAGGCCGAAAGTGAGTGCGAGGAAGAAG
Source organism: Actinomycetota bacterium (assembly GCA_046730875.1). Classification (GTDB taxonomy): domain Bacteria; phylum Actinomycetota; class Actinomycetes; order Actinomycetales; family Micrococcaceae; genus Arthrobacter. The sequence goes on from JBKPJW010000434.1 coordinate 4,990, forward strand.
AACAGCTCCGAGTCCGTGGCACCCTCAATCAGCGGATAGAGCGAAGGCTCGACGGCCATGACCAAGTCACGCTTCACGGTCGGGAAGTCCGTGATGAGCCCGTTGTGCATCCACAGCCAGCGCTCGTGGCGGAACGGATGGCAGTTCGTCTGCTGGATCGCCGAGCCGGTCGAGGCCCGGATGTGCGCGAAGACACGGCCCGCTGAGGCCTGGGCGGAGAGTTCGCGGAGGTTGCGGTCATTCCAGGCAGGCTCCGTGCTGCGGAACAATCCGGGATACGGCGCCGATCCATACCAGCCGACACCGAACCCATCCCCATTCGTGGTTTCCACGCCAAGGCGGGAGTGTTTGCTCTGCATCACGAGCGAGTTCGCGGGTTTGTACAAAATCTCATCAAGTCTCACAGCCGAACCCGAATACGCGAGCCAGCGACACATGACACCCTCCTTCACGTTGGACTGAAGTCCAACACGGGTGAGCTGCCCGCGCATCATCACCCGAGGGTGATTCGAGCAGCGGCAGCGCCGGCGGGAGCCTGTCGCCGCTCGCAGATCACCCCCGGGGGGTGAGGTGCCCGCGTGGTCCGAAGCCAACACTGGTTGTACCTGCCAGTGCATGTGCTGCCAGGCGCAGGTCCATGTAGAGCGCAATCCTAAGGGGGCCTCCAATGTCGAGACCACAACCAGTCCTCGCGCGAGTGATCGCGCTCCTGGCAGCAATAGGACTGCTCGCCGGCTGCAGCCCCACAACTACCACCACCAGCCCCGGTACCGTCCAGACCAAGTCCGTTTCGCCGGTCTGCTCCGCCGCCGCCACGTACGCCGCGTCGTTGACCAACTTCAAGGACACGCTCAAGCCAAGTGCCACACTGGAGCAGGTCCGGTCAGCCGCGGACCAGGTCGTGAAAGCCTTTGACGATCTCATTAAGGTAAGCGCCGACGCGGCCAAGAACCGGGTGGATGCCGTCAAGACTGCTGAACAGAAGTTTTCCGCCGCAGTCAACGCCGTTCCCGACGACGCCACGCTGACGCAGGCAATCGACTCCCTTCGGGACGAAGCGGCGAACGTGCAGGCCGCCCTCAGCGACCTCACAACGGAGGCCAAGTGCTAGCGGCCTCCTTTGAAACTCAACTCTGGAATGCAGCCTCCGATCACCGCCTCATTCACAAGGAACGCCTCACCGTAATGAAAGTAGGGAAGCCAAGATGAGTTTCTTCGAGAACTTTTGGGAAATTTTCTGGTGGTTGTTCATCTTCTACGCGTTCTTCGCCTTCCTTTGGGCGCTGTTCATGGTAATCGGCGACCTTTTCCGTGACCACGAACTCAGCGGCTGGTGGAAGGCAGTTTGGATCATTTTCCTGGTCTTTGTACCCCTCCTGTCCGTCCTGACGTACATGGTGGCCCGCGGCAAGGGAATGGCGGAACGGTCAAGGGAGCAGGCACGCAAGAGCCGGGCCGAAACGGATGCCTATATTCGCCAGGCTGCTGCAGCCAGCCCCACTCAGGAGATCGCCAAGGCCAAGGAGCTCATGGACGCCGGTACCATCAATGCGGAGGAATACGAGCGGATCAAGAGCAGAGTGGTCGCCTGACGCCAGACGCTGGAGTCAGCTGGAACGAGTGCACCGGCGGTGCTGCGGATGCGGCTGGCAGTTCCGGGCGCCGAACTCACCACGCCTCGTCGCCTTAAAGGGAAGGCCAGGCTGAACCAAGGAGGGCTCAATGGAGCCGGCATCATCGGAATCCGATCCACGTCCGGCCCTCCCCCGCAGCGTAACCATCCTGCTCGCCCTGGCCGGCGCAGTCGTGGTCGCTTTCGGCCTTGGTGCAATACGAGGAATTGTCACACCGGTGTTCTTCGCCTTCGTGCTCACCCTGTGCGTTCATCCCGTGCGGCGCTGGATGCAAGGACGAGGGATACCCCGGGGCATAGCCACGGGGACCACAATCGCGGCCGTCTTCGGGTTGCTGACCGCCTTCGCCACGGTCCTCATTGCCTCACTGGCACAGTTCTCCGCTCTGCTGCCGCAATACGCACCCCAAGTGCAGCAACTCGGCGCCACAATTGCCGGTGCGTTGGAATCTGTGGGCTTTGGCCCTGAACAAGCCCAGGAAGTCCTGAACGGGTTTACTCCGAGCCGTATCATCGGGTTCCTCGGCGGCCTCCTGGGCAACATCGCGGGCCTGGTGGCCAGCCTCGTGATCATTTTGACAATGCTCATCCTCATGGCACTGGATGGCTCGCGTGTACCGGTGATCCTGACCCACCTGAACTACCACCGGCCGGCACTGGTCGCCGCGCTTGACGTCTTCGGAACCGGCGTGCGCCGCTATATGGTCGCCACCACGGTCCTCGGGCTCGCCCAAGGCGTGTTCAACTGGCTGGTCCTGGTCATCCTGCAAGTCCCCGGTGCCCTGCTGTGGGGGTTGCTCTCGTTCATCTGCAGCTTTATCCCCAACATCGGGTACTTCATCGCGATCGTCCCCCCGCTGTTCTTTGGATTCCTCACCGGTGGTTGGCCGACTGTGGTGGCCATCATCGTCGTCTATGGCGGGATCAACGGTGTAATCCAGTCCATCATTCAACCGAAGTACGTGGGCAACGCTGTGTCGCTCAGCGAGACTCTGACCTTTGTCTCCGTCCTCTTCTGGGCCGTGGTCCTGGGCCCTGTCGGCGCCATCCTCGCCGTCCCCCTGACGCTCTTCGTCCGCGCCATCCTGCTCGATTCCGATCCTAGGATCGCGTGGTGGCGGCCATTGACGGGCGACCAGACGGACGTGGCAATACTCCTCAAACAAGAGGACGAGGCGATCCGGGCCCGCCGCGGCCGGCCGCGGCCGGGCCGCTCAGACACCGGCAGTGCGCCGAAGGCGTGACGTGCCGTCAGGGTGCTGCCCGGGGCCGGTGAGCGACGCATGCTGAGCACCATCACCAGCCTGGTGCTATTCGGCCTTGCCGGGGCGATGAGCACCGTGCCTGTCAGTGTGACGATCATGATTCTGCTCTCCCCCAAGCCACGCCGCGGCGCCCTTCCCTTCCTGATCGGCAGCCTTGCGGGTTCGATTGTGGTGGTGGGCCTGTCGGCGATCGGACTGCAGTTCATTCCCGGCAGGCCGCCCCTCCTGCGCAAGGACGAACTGCTGGCCCAGATTTCCCTTGTGATCGGTGCAATCCTGATTGCGTACTCCGTGTACCTCCTGGTGAGCAAGAGCCGCGGGGAGAACGCCATGATTGGCAAAATGACGTCGAGGTTCCGCTCCGCCCGGCCCTGGGAATTCGTCGTCTTGGGCCTGGGTTTGAACCTACGTCCGAAGGCGATCCTGCTGGCCGTCACGGCAGGCGCCGTGATTAGCGTCCAGGAACCACCGCCGCTGGAAGGGGCCGTGCTGGTCCTCGCCTACGCCGCCGTGGCTCAGTCCGCCGTCGTGGTTCCGGTCGCCGTGTGGCTGCACTCTCCGGAACGCGCCCAAGTACCGTTGACCACCCTCTACACCTGGCTGCAGAGCCACGGACGCAGGATAGCGGCAGTCGTGACCTCGGCGATCGGGCTTTTCCTTGTCGGCTACGGCCTCCTGCAACTCTGACCCGCCGTGACGCGAGTCCATCACTGGTGCAGAGCCGGCGCATCAACATGGTGTGCGCATGACCCCCGAGGGGTCATGCGCACACGCGGTTACCGGGAGCTGGCTCTGTGGTGTCAGTCGCGGCGGTCGTCCCGCCGGTCGTCACGGCGGTCACCGCGATCGTCCCGCCGGTCGTCACGGCGGTCACCGCGACGGTTTATCCCGTGGGCGACGACAACGGCCCCGCCGACGGCGGCGGCGGTCCTGCGCCTGCGTCGTGCTGCCAGTGGCATGTCAGGCTCCTTCCTTTGCTTCTTCGGCGTCGGCCTCGAAGGCGGCGATGACGGCCTGGGTCGGGATCCGGCCGCTGGCCACGAGCTGGCCGCCGGCCTTGCGGACTGCCGAGCCGAACGGGGCAGCCCACTGGTTTTCCCAGACGAGCACCGCGGCGGAATGGCCGGGCTGGATCGTCTCGGCCAGGTCCATGACGTCCTGCTCAGAGAGCACCATGGCCAGGTCGGCCTCTGCCGTGCGCACCTCGCCGAGTTCGCTTGGATCGAGGTCGGAGATTTCGGCCGTCTCGAGCGTGCCATCGTCGGTTTTCCTCAGGAACACCATGTCGAGCACCCTGATGAGGTCACGCTTGACCAGGTCCTCCAGGAACGGGGCGATCTGGCCCTTGCCGAAGTCGGGCCCGGGAAACTCCACGACTAGCCAGTCCACCGGCCCTAGTTCATCCAGTGTCTCAGGCATACTGATGACCTCCGTTTCTCATTGATTTCAAGCAATCCGACGGACCGCTGCAGTTCCATCCTGTGCCTCCGGTGAGGTGCGGCGCCTCACCCGCCCCGGGTGACCTTACACACCGGCCGTCCTGGGGGACGCGCCACAACAAATTCCCTGCCCTCGAACAGACACACCGTCCCGGGCTCCCCCGAGACGGCCACCAGACTTGCTGTCGTCGGCACCTAAGCCGCCGTGGCCGACAGAAGCGCCTCGTCAGCGGATTTCATGAACACAACTACGATCGCGGACGAGTCCGGCTCCATGCCCTCACCGATACCGCGCAACTGTGCCCCGCTCAGGGGCTGCTCGCGATAGTAGGCAAAGAGCTCGCCGCAGACGGCGCCGATCACCGCCCACTCTATCCGGCCGATTAATCCGCTGGTGAGCAGGCCAAACACCCCCCGTGTCAGGGCCGCGGTCAGGGCACCCGCCATCGTGCGCTGCGGGTCATAGACCCTCACCTCCCCTTGCCCGTCCACCCGGATGATGGCCGTATCGAGGATGCCGCCGTCTAGCTGTTCGAGCTGCCTGATCAGTCGCCGCCGTATCTGGGCGGCGCGTTTGGCCCCGTCGAACTACAGGAACAGAACCCGAGCGCGGCGCCAAGGGCTCAGCCCAGGACGCTCCCCTCGCCGGTGCCGGCCGGTTTGGGGTCAGGGATCCGCATCATGCGGAAGGAGGTGCCGAGTCCGGCGAGGCCGGCAAGAATCGGGACGAACAGTGCGATCTGGAGGGCCAGGGGCCGTGCCTCCGTGTTGATGCGGATGATTTCGTTCTGGATGTCCTCCGGTTGTCCGGCGATCTGTTCCTGGAGTTGCGCATCGCTCATCAATTGGGCGTCCTCTTCCAGTACCGTCGCAACCTGCTGCTTGTCGTCGGGCGGGAGGATCGTGCTGGCATTCGACAGGCCGATGAAGATGGTCGAGAGCGATGCGAGCATGATGCCGCCGGCGAACGCGAGCCCGAAGGATAAACCAAACGATCCTGCGGCCGAATTCACGCTGGCGGCCTCGCTGACCCGCTCGTCCGAAATCGGGGACAGGGTGTAGTTGTTGAGCTGGGATACCAGCAGACCCAGGCCGCCACCGGCGATGATCAGCGGGATCAGGAGCCACCAGCCGGAGTCCGCGCGCGGCACGATTGGGATCAGCACGAACAAACCTACGAGCAGGAGCAGGAAGCCCCACCGTATGAGGCTGGCCGGGCGCCGCGTTCCGGCCCTCTTCCCGGCGAGCATGGCGACCGCGAACATGGTCAGCGAGAGCGGGGCGATCGAGAGCCCTGACTGCATCGCGTTGTATCCGAGCACCATCTGAAGGTAGATGGGCAGCACGATCATCATGCCGCCCAGAGCGATCTGCTGGAGCATTTGGCCTGTGGCACCAAAGCGGAAGGTTTTCGTTTGGAACAGGTCCGGGTCCAGCAGTGTCGGCTTGTCGCGGCGTTTGCGCTGAACGAGCCAGTAGACCAGACCGCCCAGTCCGACGGCACCCACAGCCAGGAGTGCGGCCACCGATTCGCCGCCTTCCTGCCATACCAGGATGCCGAGCACAACGCCGCCCATGCCCACGATTGACAGGATTGATCCGAAGATGTCCAGCTCTCGGGGCCCGGTGTACGGCACGTCTTTGACGAGCTTGATGCCGGACAGGACGATCGCGATGATGAGGGCCTCGAGCAAGAAGGCGACGCGCCAGGACAGGAACGTGGTGATGAAGCCGCCGAGCAGAGGCCCGACGGCGGCGGCGATCGCGGCAGAGGCGCCGACGATGGCATAGACCCGGTGCTGGGCCTCTCCCTCGAAATTTCCGTGGATGAGGGACTGCATTGCGGGAAGTAGCAGCGAGGCGCCCAGGCCGCCGATCAGGGCCCAGCAAATGATGATCGGGAGCAGACTCTGGGCCACGGTCATCGCCACGGCGCCGACGGCGTAGCAGGCAAGCCCGATCACGTAGGCGCGCTTGCGCCCGATCAGGTCCCCGACCTTGCCGCCGATCAGGATAAAGGCCGCGGAGACCAGTGCCTCGAGGGCGATTGTCGACTGAAGGCCGCTGACGGTCGCGCCGATGTCTTTCACAACGGCGGAAATCGAAACATTCATGATCGATGTGTCGACAACGAGCACAAACATCGCCATCGCCAGCAACAGCGCGAGTCTCTGGTTGAACTGCACGGGCTGGTTGGCGGCGTCCTTGGACGTGTTCATCATCGGTTGTCCCCCCGGTTCGCAGCGTGCCGGGTCGTTTCGAAGCGGAACATGTCGCCTCCTCTGGCGTGGACCGTGCAGGCGCCCGCGGGAGCAGGGCTCTGCAAGGAAACATCCCGCCAGAGCCCGCCATAGTGTGATGTAGTGCAATGTTGATGCAAAGCTAGCCCGCCGCTACCAACTCCGAATCATTCCCCACGGGTGAGGTTTCCCGAAGGTCACCCCAAACGGGTGATGGGTGGTGCTGCGGCCCGGGACCTGCCTCCGCTGGCATCCATCGCTACAGTTGGAGTGACCCCGCAGACCGAGGACCTGCTCGCCTCCCTCACCCCGCCCCTTAGCCCCGTTTCGAGCGCCAGGAGATTTGTCATGAGCACCCAGCAGCTGATCATCGTCGGATCCGGACCCGCCGGCTACACCGCCGCCATCTACGCCGCCCGCGCCGGCCTTGAGCCGCTCGTTATCGCCGGCTCCGTTACCGCCGGCGGCGCCCTGATGAATACCACAGAGGTGGAAAACTTCCCCGGCTTTCCGGGCGGCATCCAGGGCCCCGAACTGATGGACGGCCTGCAGCAGCAGGCGGAAAAGTTCGGTGCGCAGGTGGTGTTCGACGACGCCACCGAAGTCCGGCTCACGGGTCACCTCAAGCGAGTGGTCACCGGCGCCGGGGAAACGCATGAGGCCCCCGCTGTCATCCTCGCCACCGGTTCCGCCTACAAGGAGCTCGGATTGCCTGAGGAGAAGAGGCTCAGCGGCCACGGCGTCTCCTGGTGTGCCACCTGCGACGGTTTCTTCTTCCGTGAGCAGGACATCATCGTTGTGGGCGGTGGTGACTCAGCCATGGAAGAAGCCACCTTCCTGACCCGCTTCGGGAAGTCGGTGACCGTCGTGGTCCGCAAGGGCGACCTGCGGGCCTCCCGCATCATGGCCCAACGGGCAAAGGACAACCCCAAGATCAGATTCGCCTGGAACTCTGCCGTAACCGCAATCCACGGCGACGCCAAGGTCACGGGCGTCACGCTGACGGACACGCGCACTGGAGAACCACGCGAGCAGGCGGCCACGGGCATCTTCGTCGCCATTGGGCATGTCCCGCGGACCGAACTGTTAACCGGCCAGGTGGAGCTCGACGCCGAGGGTTACATCAGGGTGGACTCCCCCACCACCGTCACCAGCGTGACCGGCGTCTTCGCGTGCGGGGACGCGGTGGACCACCGCTACCGCCAGGCCGTCACGGCGGCCGGCACCGGTTGCGCCGCGGCCCTCGACGCCGAACGCTATCTTGCCGCCCTAGCGGATGCGGACAGCATCGCCACCGCCCTGGTCGAAGAACCTACGCACTCCTAGGCCGCTGTGCCGGCCGGCCGGCACGTCCGCGTTGAGCTGGTCTGCATCGACGGCGGCGAGGTTGCGGATCAGGACAATGAGCCAGGCGAAAACGAGGGAGGACGCGATGAGCTCCACCGCGGTCAGGTTGTAGTAGCCGATGGGGAACCAGAGCACCGCGGCGGCGAATATGACCACGAGGAAAACCCACCCGAGGGCCGCGAAGGTCGTGGAGATGGAGGGAACGAGGGAACGGATTCGGACGATCAGGGACCCGAACACCAGCACCATGCCGGAAGCCACCATGGTGTGGATTCCAAAGCGTTCATCGACGGGGAACAGTCCCACGCCGGCAAGGAAGACGCCGATAAGGATGATCCCGCCTTCAAGCTGGCGCACCCGGCGACGGGCCGACGTCGAGTCCGCGGTCGCCGCGAGTGTCGCCGTCGCGTATCCCGCCAGGGTGGTGACCACGATGCCGGCGATGATCAGCGTGAAGTTGAACGCTACTCCCGAGACGTCGGAGCTGGCGCCGAGGGCGCTGAGGTGTACCTGCCACCACTGGGGGTCCGCTGCGGTGAGCATGCTCGTGAGGATCCCGGTGACGAGGAAGCCGGCGAGTAGCGCGGCCAGCCGGTAGGCGTTCATGCTGAGCGCGGAGAGGTAAGCGGTGTAGGCGCTGATGGCTCCCGCGGTGCCGACCAAGACGGCAGCCGCTATGGGGTAAAGCACCGCACCGATGAAGGCCTGCTGGAAAATCGCGAAGAGCGCCAGCCAGCCGAGCAGGAACATGCACGCGTGGGCCAGCGCGAGGGCGGCGATGTCGAGCGTGTTGCGAAACCGGCGGCGCCGGGCCGGCGATGACGAAACCGGCGGTGACAGGACCGGCGGCGACAAGTCCGGGCGGCGCTGCAGGCAACCGGCCACCACTGCCCCGGCGCCCAGGACCGCCGTGCCGACAGCGGCGATTTCACCGGCCGAACCCCGTCCGGACAATGGAACAGGTTCCCGCCCGATGAGCAGTAAAGCGACGACGCCAAGCAGAAGGAAGGCCGCGCTGCCGACCACGAGGGCACGCGACTCGGACGTGACGGCCGCGGGCTGGTTCGGGTCCGACATCACTCACTTCGATTCGCTGGACTTGTACCGGTGCAGTCCCAACGCTATGTCCGCGGGCGCCCGGTGCCGTCACCCGGAGCGGATGAATCCCGGCGGGCACGAAAGGATCACTGGCCCGAATGAGGAATGATCAGCACGGGCCTGGCCTGCAGGCGTGTCAGCGAAACACTGACGGAACCCTCCAGCATCCGGCCCATCCTGGCGACCCGACCAGGCCGCTGCCCGCCGACTATCAGGGCGGCCGCATCGGTGCTTTGCGCCAGCCGGCCCAGGGCGTGGGCAACTTCCCCGTTCAACACCCTGAAGGACCATGCGCCGCCGGGTGGCCCGAGAATGCCCTCCAAGCTTGTGCGCATCTGCCTGACGGGGAATTCGGCTTCGAGGTTGCAGACAGGGTCCAGGGACGTGCCGTCGCGGTAGCCTGCCGGATCCCACTCCGTGAGATAGCTCGCCGGGTCCACGAACGCGCAAATCAAATGCGTCCCCATGATCAAGGCCAGCCCTGCAGCGGCCCGCACCAGCCGCTCTTCGAATTCCCACGGCACGCCGAGAACCAGCGGCCCGTCCGACCACACCCCGGCACCGGCCTGCCCGAAGTCAGCTGAAAATTCCACGGAACCCCTCGCCCGGAACCCTCATCCGCGCTCCGGCGATGCCCCGGGGGCGTGCAGAGAATTCACGCCTTCATTATGCCCACTCCGTGGGTCCCGGCGAAGGGCCCTGTGTCCGGGCGCAGGGCATACCGGCAACGGGCACCCCCACACAGGGACTAGCTCGCGGTGGCAGACTCCAAAGCCTGCAGCAGCGGCGTCGTCGGCCGTCCGATCAGCGTGGACAGCTCCCCCGTGACGCTGGCCAGCAGGCCAGCCTCGGTGTCCGCGTCCAGGGCTGCGAGGAATCCTGCCGTGCCCTCGTCAAGCCCGGCGGTGGTCAGGACCTGAACCAGTTCGGGTGCCGAGACGGGCTGGTACACAACTTCCCTGCCTGCGATTTCGGTGATGGCCGTCGCCAGTTCCTTGAAGTCCCACGCGTGGTCTCCGGAGAGTTCGTAGGTGCGGCCCTCGTGCCCGGCGGAGGTCAGAACGACGGCGGCGGCGGCCGCATAATCGGCGCGCGTGGCGCTGGCTACGCGGCCGTCACCCGCAGCGGCCACGACGGCGCCCGTCTGCCGCGCCGTGGCAACGGTCTGGGCGTAGTTTTCGGTGTACCAGCCGTTGCGCAGGATCGTGTTGTCGAGTCCGGACGCGCGGATGAGCTCCTCCGTTGCCTTGTGCTCGGGCGCCAGGATCAACGCGGTGGTGTCCGCGGCCAGGACGGACGTGTACGCGATGAAGTCAACGCCGGCGGCCTCCGCCGCGTTAATCACATTTGCGTGCTGCGCCACCCGGGAGCCCACTTCGCTGCCGGAGACCAACAGCAGCTTGTCGACGCCCGTGAGGGCGGCGTCGAGCGCCGCCGCATCGGAATAGTCCGCGGCGCGCACCTGCACGCCACGGGCAGCCAGTGCCTCCGCCTTAGCGGCGTCACGCACCACCGCGACCAGCGAATCCGGTTCCTGGCTGCTGAGCAGTTCCTCGAGGACCAGTCTGCCCAGCTGTCCTGTGGCACCCGTTACTGCAATCGTCATGCTGCGCTCCTTGAATCCAAAGTGGGGTTATTGTCCGCGGAAATCAGAACCCGCGGCGAAGTCATGTCAGGTTTTAGCGAGCCGGCGAACCGGCATGCTGGTTCACAACCGGGCGCAGGCGCACCGCATTCCCGCTGTTGCGTTTGAGACGCGGGCGGTGGCGCACCGCCCCACGGCTAAGTCAGAGTCCACGAGCGTTTGGACAGCCCGAACCAGAATCCGTCGATCGCGGTTTTGGCCTGGATGTCACCCGAGCTGTAGGCAGCCCCGAGGGCAACATAGAGCGGAGCCCAGTGCTCGCTGCGGGGATGCGCTTCGCGGGCGGCCGGTGCCTTGTTCAGGAAGTCCAGGATGGAGTCGACGTCGCCGCGGGCCATGGCTTCCTCGGCCCAGTGGTCGAACTCGCTTGAGGCCGCAGGCGGCGTGCTGTCCGGACCGCCGGCGGGATTGAACCAGCGCAGGTTGTGTGTGGTGAATCCCGACCCGACAATCAGCGTGCCCCGGTCACGCAAGGGCCCAAGGGACATCCCGAGGGCGAACAATCCCTGCGGATCGAGCGTCGGCATGGACATCTGCACTACCGGCACGTCCGCCGCCGGATACATCTCCTTCAGCGGAACGTACGCACCGTGGTCCAGGCCGCGGCTTTCGTCGCGCGCCACATGATGGCCGTGGGCGGCGACCAGCTTTTCCACTTCGGCGGCGAGCTCAGGCGCCTGCGGGGCCTCATAGGCCACCTCGTAGTACCTGCGGGCAAAGCCGCCGAAGTCGTAAACCAGCCCGGGATCACGCCCGGTGGCGCTGAGTGTCACCGGGGCATTCTCCCAGTGGGCAGAGACCATGAGGATGTCCTTGGGCTTCCCGAACGTGCCGGACCAGTCATTGAGTTGGCGGGTCCACGTGGAGTCGTCGGCCAGCGGCGGCGCTCCATGGCTGAGGAAGAGAACGGGAGGCCGGTCGGCGGTCTGAGTCATGGCATCATCGTAGCCGTTTTTATTGAAGCTTCAAGCTTCTTCCCTGGCACCCCCTTGGCTGACGCATCGGGCGCGCGGCTGAGCAGGCTGGCGGTGCCATCATGGTGGCGTGACTATCGCGAAAACAATCCTGCTGTTCATCCTGGCGGCGGCAGCTGAAATCGGCGGGGCCTGGCTCGTCTGGCAGTCTGTCCGCGAGGGCCGGGACTGGTGGTGGGCCGGGCTGGGGGTCATCGCACTTGGCATCTACGGCTTCGCCGCGACCCTGCAGCCGGACGCGCACTTCGGACGCATCCTTGCCGCGTACGGCGGTGTATTCGTGGCTGGCTCCCTGGCCTGGGGCATGGTCTTCGACGGATTCCGGCCGGACCGGTGGGACGTTCTGGGTTCCGTGATCTGCCTGCTCGGGGTCGGCGTCATCATGTTCGTTCCCCGAGACGCCGGCTGACTGCCGCCATGACACGGTTCGTCATTGGCCCGGACGTGGCCCTATATCTCGCCGGAGACGGGGCCGCGATCGCCGAGGATCACCAACTGCTGGCGCCGACGCTCCTTCGCTCCCAGGTGCTCTCGCTCCTGTATCAGGCAGTCCGGCGCGGTGACCTAACGCACGCCGACGCCGACCGCCGGCTCGACTACCTGCGGGGCCTTCGCATCCGGCTCCTCGGCGACCGCGTCCTGCAGCGCGCCGCATGGAGGCTCGCCGAGCAGCTCGGATGGGAAGACACCGTCGACGCCGAATACGTGGCCCTGACCCGGCTTCAGGCGGACGCATTTGTGACGCTCGACGCCGGGCTGGCCACGGCCGTACAGGGGCTGGTGACGATCGTCGAGCCCAGTGTATTACTCGTCCGCGCCGCGGACCCCGATGCCGGGACGGTCCCGTCACCCCCGCGAGGTGACTGAGCAGCCGGTCTGGGGAGGCGTGGGCTGCCCGTCGGACCGCAAGGGCTCACTCCGCTCGGTCGCGGACCAGCCGGCTGCCCGCTACCGGCCGGCCGTACGGTCGAGCACCTCGCCGAGAATCCGCGCCCCTTCCCGGAACGCGCCTGGATTGGGCCCGGCGTAGTTGAGCCTAATGAACGGTCCGGCCGGCTCAGCCGGGAACCACTCGGTGCCGGCGGCGATGATGACGCCGGCAGCCTCGCAGTCATCGACGAGCCGGTCGACGTCGGTCCCGTCGGGAAGCCGGGCCCAGAGGTTCAGCCCGCCCCTGGGCACGTGCTCAACGTGGGCCAGCGGCGCAAGCTCCCGCAGGCTGCTGACCAGCAGGTCTCGCCGGGCCTGGAGCTGGTGACGCAGTCCGCGCAGGTGGGTCTGCCATCCCGGCTGCGTCACGACGTCGAGGGCGGCCGCCTGGAGAACACCGCTGACGTACATCGACTCGGCTCCCCGTGCAGCCAAAATGCGCTCCCGCGCCGGGCCGCGGGCGATCACCGCGGCAATGCGTATGCCCGGCGATACGCTCTTGGTCAGAGAGCGAAGGTAGACCACGTGGCCGGAATCGTCACGAGCGGCTACGGGCGCGGCATCGGTGGTGATGCCGAAATCATGCGCCCAGTCGTCCTCAACCAGGAACGCCCCGTGCGCGCGCACCACCTCCAGCACCTCTTCGCCCAGGCGGGCCGGCCATTGCGCGCCCGTCGGGTTCGCATAGTTCGGCTGCGCATAGAACATCCGCGCGCCGGTCTCGTCGAAGGCACGGGCCAGCGCTTCCGGGTCCGGACCCTCGGGGCCGCTCGGCACCGGAACAACTTTGACACCGGCCTGCGTCGCAGCGAGGATAGCGCCCCAGTACGTCGGAGATTCCACCAGCAGCGGCTGCCCGCTGCCCAGCAATGCCCGGAAGACGGAACTTAGCCCGCTCTGGCTGCCGGGGAGCACAATGACGTCGCTTGGCGTTGGCGGGGTGACGCCGGCCGGCGTCGCGGCCCGGAGTTCCTGGGCAAACCAGGACTGCAGTTCGGGCAGCCCCGCGGCCGGCGGGCGTGATATTGCCGCGTCACTGCGAGCCGCCCGCGTCAGGGCCGCCCGCACCAGGCGCTCGGGCAGGAGTTCCCGGTCCGGATATCCCGAGTGGAACGCAATAACATCGTTCGGCGCGCTGCGCATGGCCGCGGAGCCGGGGCGGAGGGGTCCCTGGGGTGAGCCCAAAGCCGCCGTCTGCCATCCGTAGTCCGCCGGCCGCGCAGTCCGGACGGAACGCACAAAGGTTCCGACGCCCGGGCGGCTCTCGATCAGGCCCTGCGCGGCGAGGGTGCGGAGCACGTTCTGCACGGTCACGGGGCTGGCCTGGTACTCGGCAACCAGGGACCGCGTGGAGGGCAGCCGGGCGCCGGGCGGGGCAGCTGAAATCCATGCGCGGAGCCGGGCAAGCATTCGCGAGGTGCTATCGTTGTTCATGAGAGACCATAGTAGCGCTACTACGATTGTTGACCAACCGATATCGACCCGGACGACCAGCGGGCTGGGGTGGGGCCTGCTCGGCGTGGCCGCCTTCTCCTTCACGGTTCCGTTCACCCGGGTGGCGGTGGCGGGACTGTCCCCGCTGTTCGTCGGATCGGGCCGGGCAGTTGTCGCCGCCGTCCTCGCCGCGTGCGCCCTCGCCCTGACCCGGCAGCGCCGGCCCCGGGGCACCCAGTGGGCGCGCGTGGTCGTGGTCGCCGTCGGCGTGGTTGCGGGCTTTCCGCTACTGACCTCCTTCGCCCTGACCTCCGTTCCCGCCGGCCACGGGGCCGTGGTCATCGCGCTACTGCCCGCAGCGACCGCAACGATGGCAGTCCTTCGCGGCCACGAACGCCCTCCTATGATTTTCTGGGCCATCACCGGCGTCGGAGCGCTGGCAGCAGTCGCCTTCGCCTCGGCGCAGTCAGGCGGCCTGGGAGGCCTGCACCAGGCGGACCTGCTGCTCTTCGGCGCGGTCGTGGCTGCGGCGGTCGGCTACGCCGAAGGCGGCCTGCTGGCCCGCGAACTCGGCGCCTGGCAGACCGTCTCCTGGGCGCTCGTCCTCTCCTCTCCCGTCATGGTGGGTCTGGCCGCCTTCTCCATGGCCGCGCATCCACCCTCCGGAACTCCCACCCAGTGGGCGGCCTTCGCGTACCTTGGAATCGTGAGCATGTTTCTCGGCTTCTTCGCCTGGTACCACGGCCTGGCCATCGGCCCCATGGCACAGGTCAGCCAGGTCCAGCTCATCCAGCCGGTGCTGAGCATCTCCTGGGCCGGGCTCCTGCTGGGCGAGGCCCTGACCTGGACCACCATCCTCGGAGGCGCCGCGGTCATTTTGTGCGCCGGCCTGGCCGTCCGCTCCCGGCCCGGCCGGATGGGACCTGGACAGTCCCCTCTGACCGACGATCCTGCACGAGCACTCTCCCCCTGACCACCGCCACCGCCACGCCGCCCGCCCCTACCGGCGAGTCCCATCCGCGATCCGAATGGAAGGTCCTTCGTGTATATTCCCGCTCATTTCGATGCCGGCCCCGATTCAGTCCAGCAGTTGCTCAGCCGCCCGGCCGCCGCCAACCTGGTCACCACTACCGCGCAGGGCATCCTTGCGACATTGCTGCCGTTTATCTACGACCCAAGCATCGGCGAACACGGTGCGCTGCACGGACATCTGGCCCGCAACAACCCGCAGTGGTCCGAGCCCGCAGCCGGCGAATCGCTTGTCATTGTTCAGGGGACGGACGCCTACATCTCCCCGGCCTGGTACGCGTCCAAGGCAGAGCACGGGCGCGTCGTGCCCACCTGGAACTATTCCACCGCCCATGTGTACGGCAACCTCGTCATCCACGATGATCCGGGCTGGCTCGCCAGCCACGTGAGGCGACTGAGTGATCACAATGAAGCCGGCTCCGAGCGGCCCTGGACGGTGGACGATGCCCCCGAGCGTTACATTGCCGGTCAGCTGCGCGCGATCGTCGGCGTCGAGCTTCTCATCACCCGGATCGAAGCGAAGGACAAACTCAGCCAGAACCGGCCCGACGCCGATATTGACGGTGTGGTGGCCGGGCTGCGGGCCCGCGGGAAGCTGGAAAGCGCTGCCGACGTCGAGAAAGCGCGTAAGGCGCGCGAGCAGATTCGTTGCCCGCACTCCGAGGCCCCTGCCGGGGGCGCGGCCGGGCCTGCTTCCTGATGGCTGACCCCGGCGCCTGAACCTGCCACCGCCTGGGTGCGGCCGGAACGTACTCCCGAGGCCGCTCGCCAGGCCGTTTTCGCCAGGTTTTCGGACCGTCGACGCGCAAAAGGTCCGTCGCTACGCGTATATCCGTAGCGACGGACCTTTTGCCCGTCACGTGCCCGTTTCCGTAGCGGAATCCTGTGCCATCTCGTGGCCAAGGTTCAGCACCCGGAGCGCCAGAGCCCCCGTGTCCGGGTCCGCTGAGTTCGAGGCCCCCGTGCCCCGGACCCTTGTTTTCGGGTCCGCGGCGGCACTCAGGTCCTGCCACCGCACCCGCGGCCTGCCCCGGAGGACAGTTGTCCACAGCGCTTCCACAGTTGACACGGCTTCTGTGGCTCCCGTGGGTCCCGAGACCAGCCAGCCAATGCTGGTCGCGGCCACCTTCGGGGCTCCCGGCCAGGATTGGCAGACCTCGTTGATCGTTTGTGCGACGATCAGGTGCTGGCGCATCGTTCGGATCGGCCCCAACACGGGATCGCCCTCTATTTTTCGTCCGCAGGCACCGCACATGTGACCGGTCCTCCTAAGGCATGACGTCGCCGGAATTGGGCCCCAGCGTCTGTCCGACGTACAGATTGCCACCGGGATCGCTAGCGAGAAGCAGCGCAGTCGGGGCGACCTCAGCCGGCAGCCCGAAACGCAGCAGCGGCAGACCGGCACGCTTCGCCGCCTTCCACTCCTCGGAGATGCCATCCACCAGGGGCGTCTCGATGGGTCCCGGCGCGATGCTGTTGACCAGCACGTTGTCGGCGGCGGTTTCCAGGGCCAGGGCCTTGGACAGTGCTATAACTCCGGCCTTGGCGGCGCTGTAGTGAGTGAGGCCAGTGCCGCCCTTGATGGCCAGCTGGGAGGCGATGTTGATGATGCGGCCCCACTTCTGCTGCCGCATCTCCCCCACCACCTCTCGGCAGCACAGGAAGACACCCGTCAGGTCAACGGCAATGGTTTCGTTCCACATGGCAAGCGTCATGTCTTCCAGCGGCGACTCCGTCAGGAGGCCCGCGCTGTTCACGAGAATGTCGATGCTGCCCAGCTGGGACCGTGCGGAAGCAAAGGCCGCCTTCACGCTCGCTTCGTCTGAGACGTCGACGGCGATGGTTCCCGCCGCGCCCGAGCGGTCCAGGACGGCGACTCTGTCGCCGTTGGCGGTGAAGGCTTCGGCGATGGCCTTGCCGATGCCGCTGGCTCCGCCCGTGACCACTACGGCCCGGCCTTCAGTGTTACCGAAGGCGTCAGGGTTGTTCATTCTTATCCTTCCCGGCTGTTCAGGCGCGCATCTTGATGGTGAGGCCGCCGTCGACGATCAGGGACTGGCCCGTAACGTAAACCGCGTCATCGGAGGTCAGGAAGCCGATCACGCTGGCAACCTCCTCGGGCCGTCCGACGCGACCCCAGGGGATGTCCAGCCCGGCGCGCTGCAGGCCTTCGGGCCCGAGCGAGTTCACCGGGTCCAGGGACTGGGGCGTTTCGATAAGCCCGGGGATCACGGCGTTGGCGCGGATGCCGCGCGGCCCCAGCTCGGCGGCCACACTGCGGATCAGTCCAAGGATGCCGGCCTTGGCGGCTGCGTAGTGGGCATGTTCCTCCCAGCCATAGACACCGCCGGCAATGGAGGACACGGCAACCATCGCTCCGCCGTCGGTCATCCTCGTGGACCCGGCGCGCAGGGTCCGCATCACGCCGGTGAGGTCGACGTCGAGCATGTCGTGCCAGCGCTCATCCGTCATCTCCTCCAGCGGTGAGTTTCGCAGGATTCCGGCGTTGGCCACCGCGTAGTCCAGGCGGCCATACTCCTGGACGGCGCGTTCGGCGAAGGCATCAACGGACGGGGTGCTGCGGACGTCCACTTCGTGGATGACCCCCTGGCCGCCGGCGGCTTTCACCAGCCGAAGGGTTTCCTCCGGGTCGTGCGGGTCGCCTGGAAAGGTGCCGATCACCGAATACACGCCTCGGTGCGCGTAGTGGACCGCGAGGGCCCGTCCAATCCCGCTGGCCGCTCCCGTGATCACGGCCACCCTGTTCTCAGACGTCATGGGGGTGGTCCTCAAGCAGGGCCTCGACCGGCGGCTTCGCGGCGATCATCAGGAGACCGGAGAACAGCGTTCCGGCCGCGCCGACCCACAGGGCTGCAGCGCCGGTCCCCATGCTGGCGGCCGCCAGCGTGAACAGGAACCCGCCGAGAATGGTGCCGGGCTGGCTCATTGCGCCGATAAAGGCCGTGCCGGTGGCGCGGCAGCTGACGGGGTAGCACTCGGCCATGAAGTACTGGATCGCGGCGTACGGCCCGACCAGGAAGAACAG